>JAYFPQ010000120.1:0-16306 GCA_034927595.1 Christensenella sp. | reverse complement strand
AAGGCCGCCGGTGTTCCGGCGGCCTTTTTGCTCTATCGTTTCTATTGTTCAACCGTATCCAGCGAAATCCCCAACACCTGCTCGACGAACAGGCGCGCAACGCGCGGATCGAACTGTGTTCCTGCGCCGCGCAGAATCTCCGACGCCGCCGCTTCGCTGCTCATGGCCTTGCGATAGACGCGCTCGTTCGTCATTGCGTCGTATGCGTCCGCCACCGCGAGAATCCGCGCCAGAATCGGAATCTCGTCGCCGCGCAGCCCGCGCGGGTACCCTTTGCCGTCCCAGCGTTCATGATGGGTCAGAATATACTCGGAGATCGGCGCAAGATCAATGTTGTTCTGCGCAATGCGGAACCCGATTTCGGGGTGTTTGCGCATCTCCATCCATTCAGCGTCCGTCAGCGGGGCTGGCTTTTGCAGAATTGCGTCGTTGATGCCAACCTTGCCGATGTCGTGCAGCATGGCAAACAGCGACATTTCGTCCAGCTCTTTTGCGGAAACACCCAGCAACCGGCCAATCTGGCAGCAATACTGCTGCAGGCGCTCGGCGTGCTCCTCCGTCTCCTCGCTCTTTGCCGCCAGCGCGGAAAGAAGCGCGTTGATCACGCTGCTGCGAAAGCTCTTTTCAATCATGAGCTTTCGGCGGTAGGTCCACTGCTCCGCTTCGCGCAGCGCGCGCTGAATGTCGTCGTTTTCGCCCGACACGCGCGCGTAGCCCAGCGCAATGCTGAGTTGCAGCTTTTCGTCGCTCTCCTCCACGCATCGCGCGAGAATCCGGTCGATCAGCTTTTCCGCTTCCTTGGCGGTCGCCTCCGGCAGCAGAATCAAAAACTCGTCGCCGCCCCAGCGACAGACGATATCCTTCGGCCCGCAGCACTGCTTCAGAATGGCCGCAATGGTTTGAATGAACCGGTCGCCCTCCTGGTGCCCAAACGCGTCGTTGACCAGCTTAAGGCCGTTGAGGTCGCCCATAATAACCGTGCAGCCGGCGCCCGGATTCTGCTCGTAGTGCTTGAGTACTTCTTCCATGTACCAGCGGTTGTACAGCCCCGTCATGGAATCGTGCGCAATGATGTGCTCAATCTGTTCGCGCTGCGCCTTCTCCTGCGTAACGTCCCGAAACACCATAACCACGCCGTAGATCTGGCCGTCCGAATCGCGAATCGGCGAAGCACCGTCCGCAATCGGAATCTTCTCGCCTGTGCGGCTGACCAGTGCGGTGTGATTCGCGAGCCCGATGATCTCGCCCGTTTCAAGCACCTTTTGTATCGGCGAGCTCACCGGCTCCTCCGTCTTCTCATTGATCAGGTGCAGCACCTCGGCAAACGGACGTCCGATTGCGTCGTCCCCCCAGCCGGAAAGCCGCCGCGCCGTTGGGTTGAGCATCGTTAGAGCGCCGTCGATGTCTGTCGCAACCACGCCGTCGCCAATTGACTGAAGCGTAATATCCAGCAACTCTTTTTCGCAACTGAGTTCGTGGGTTTTCTTCTGCACCTGCTTGCGAAGCCAATGGTTCCAAAGCGAAACGAGCGTAATGGCCGTGATGACCGCGGCCGCCAGCATCAGCGCATACCGCAGGAAGTAGGAAAGATACAATTGCGTGCTCGTTCTGCCAAACCATTTATCGGAAATGCGCTGCTGCTCTGCGGGCGAAATCTTGGCAAAGCCGTCCTCCACCATATGAAGCGTTGTCCAGTCGTTCTCTTTGACCGCACGGTGGAATTGACCGGAATAGAGCGAACCCGTTTGCGCAAACTCATTGCGAATGCTTTTCTGATAGAGATAGTACAACGCGGGCGGCTCGTCCATGACGAACACGCGAATCATACCCGCTTTTGCCGCGTCGACAATTTCCTCGTAGCTCGTGTACTCCAGAATCTGCGAAACGCCGTAGCGCTGCAACACCGGAATGCAGCTGTCTCCCGCTTTCACTCCAACGGTAAACCCGCGCAGCGAAGATACCCCCGAAATTCCAGTGAGCTCCGTGTTGTAATAAATCGGAACCTGAATGGTTGCATACGGTTCCGAAAAATCAAGCCAGGTTTCGCGCTCCTCGCTGTAAAACGCCGTATCGATTACGTCGTATTCGCCGTTCTTCATGCCGTCCAGCGCGTCTGCCCAGTCCATGGCCAAGAGATCAACCGGCGTACCCGCCTTTTTGCTCCAGAGCTTCCACTCGTCAATCAGGATGCCCTGCAGCTTGCCTTCCGCATTTCGAAACACATAGGGTGGATAGTTGTCGTCCATCACAACGCGAATCGTTCGTTCCGATTTCGGTTGATTTTGTTCGGATGCGGGAAGTGCATTCCAAATCCAGAGGGCGGCAAACAGAAGCAGTATGCAGAGAACGCCAGCCAGAAGGAAGAGCTTCGTCTTTCGTTTCATGTTCTCCTCGGCACCTGAACCGTTACACGGGTCCACTTGTATGATCCAACGAATCGGTGCTTTCTTTGATTGCGACGTAACAATACCATTTTATTATCGGAACCGTATGCCGTCAATCGATTGTTATAAATTAATATTATTCTGAATAATTACACAAAACAGGAGCCAACCGACGTGCGGCAGCTCCTGCTGAAAGTCTGCCCCCGACCGCTTAGCGATCGAAGAACCGCGATAAGAATTCCTGTGTTTCCGGCTTTTCCGGGCTGCCGAAGATCTGACTCGGCGCGCCGTCCTCCCAGATGATGCCGTCCTTCATAAAGACAGTCCGGCTCGACACATCCCGCGCAAACGCCATCTCATGGGTCACGACGATCATGGTCAGGCCGTCATTGACGAGCGCTTTCATGACGTCCAGCACCTCGCCGACCATCTGCGGGTCCAGTGCTGAGGTCGGTTCGTCAAAGAGCAGCACCTCCGGCTCCATGGCCAGCGCCCGCGCAATGGCGACGCGCTGCTTTTGCCCGCCGGAAATCTGGCGCGGCTTTGCGTTGATGTAGGGCGACATGCCGACCTTATCGAGGTACATCCGCGCGGTCTCCTCGGCGGTCGCCTTGTCCTGATGCATCACCTTGCGAAGGCCGATCATGCAGTTTTCCAGCACGGTCATGTTGGCAAACAGGTTGAAGCTCTGAAAGACCATACCGACCTTGGCGCGATAGGCGGGCACATTGTACCCGCGCGCGGTGATGTCGCTGCCGTGAAACAGAATCTGTCCGGAGGTTGGAATCTCCAACAGGTTGATGCAGCGCAGCAGCGTGGACTTGCCCGAGCCGGACGAGCCGATGACACTCGTTACGTCCCCCTTGCTCACGGAAAAGTCGATGTCCTTGAGCACGAGATTGCTGCCGAAGCTCTTGGACAGGTGGCTGACCTGAAGCAACACGTCTTTGGATTGAATCTGTCCCATGATTCAGCGCCCCCTCTCTTGCAGCTTTGCCGCATGCTTGTGCCGGTATCGAACCATTCCGCTCGTATGCGCGAGCGTGTCCTTCGTCGCCAGATCGAAGCTGTCGCTGCCGTCGATCTTCTTTTCCCACCAGCGCAGCAGGAACGAACTGACCAGCGTCATAAACAGATAGCCGATCATCTCCACCGTTGCCGACGGGAAGTAAAGGAAGGTTGCGCCAACCACCGCTTTATGCGTCGCAAAGAACTCGGAATAGCCGATGATGAACATGACCGACGTATCTTTGAGGTTGATGATGAAGTTGTTGCCAATCTGCGGCAGGATGCTGCGCAGCGCCTGCGGCAGAATCACGTTGACCATGGTCTGCACATGCGTCATGCCGATGGCCTTCGCGCCCTCGGTTTGCCCCGGATCGACGGAGAGAATGCCGCCGCGCACCGTCTCGGCCATGTATGCGCCGGTGTTGATGGCAACCACGGTGAAGGCGGCGAACCAAACGCTGCTCCACTGGACGGCATTGTTCGTAAAGTACGGCAATCCGTAATAGACAAACACCGCCTGCAGAATCATCGGCGTACCGCGAAAGACCTCGACATAGGCGCGAATCAGCGCGCGCATCACGCCAAGCCCGGCGCGCTTGAGCACATGATCGGTCTTGGCGCAGGGAATGGTCTGCAGCACGCCGCAGAGAAAGCCGATGAGGCAGCCAACAAGCGTGCAGATCACGGCGAGCGACACGGTTTTCCACATGCCGCCGAGGTAGATCATGCCGTAGTTGTTCCAGAGTTTGATGATGTCACTGATGAGTTGTGATAGACTCACGTGATCTCCTTCCCCTTAAAACGGAAGGCAAGGCGCGCCGCTACCAGCTCGCCTTGTCCCGTTCATCGTTGCTTCGTTCGTTGGAACGCTTCTTCTCAGCCGATGGGCTGAACGGCAATCGCTTCTGCCATCGTCGCGTTAAAGTCGTCCGCCGTCATGGTGGAGAGCACCTTGTTCAGCGCGTCCTTCAGGGTCGTGTTGCCCTTCTTGACGGAGATGCCAATGTTCACGTCGCTGTCCGCCACGGTAAAGTCGTTTCCGCTGCCAGCGAAGTCTAATAGAACCATATCCGGATACGCGGCAAGCGCGCCCTGCGCGGTGGGCATGTCGGTGCAGACGAAATCGACCGTGCCGGTTTCGAGCGCCATCAGCATGGCCGGGGCGGTCTCCGCGGCGGGCTGAATCTTCGCGCCGGTGATCTGCGGCAGGCAGGTGTCATACCAGATCGTGCCGAGCTGGCTCGTGCAGGTGCCGCCGGAGAGATCGGAAATGCCCTTGGCGGTTGCAAAGCTGCTGGTCTTGAGCGTCAGGCAGACGATGGTCGCGTAGAGGTACGGACCGGCAAAGTCAACCTGCTCCATGCGTTCCGGCGTCATGGACTGGCCGGCGATGACCGCGTCGATCTGGCCGGTCTGCACGGCGGGGATCAGGGAATCCCAGTCGAGACGGACGACTTCGAGTTTCCAGCCGTTCGCATCCGCGAGCTTCTTGGCCATCATCACGTCGTAGCCGTTTGCAAATTCGTTGGAGTCCTTAATCGGGACGGCGCCGTTGGAGTCGTCCGCCTGCGTCCAGTTGTAGGGCGCGTAGGCGCATTCCATCGCGACGGTGAGAACGCCGTCCTCAACGCCGGTGGTCGCCTTGGGCGTGCTCGCGCAGCCAAATACGAGGGCTGCCATCGCAAGCGCCATGGTCAGGGCAATGATCTTCTTCATGTTTCTGATTTCCTTCCTTATATATAAGCGTTTCAAACTGATCCATTTCATACCGAAGCGTCCGAACGAACTCTCGAAAAAAGAAAAGTGAGCTCTTCGAAAATTTGAAGAACTCACGGTCAATCTGCAAAAACTCATGCAAGGCGGCTATTCCGCCCTTGACCAATGACAGCTCTCCACTTTCGTGACAGTCTGCGACATATTCTCCCGCAGCCCAGCGCTCTTGCTCACTTCGTTGTGAGGTTCGTTCACTTCGGCGGCAGCCCCTGTCGCCGTTCGAAATCCCCTTTCGAACCGGTTACTTTTGACAACCGCGCCTCTATCATCCGGCACTATGAAATTGCTGTAAGTGTATCATATATAATCCTGTTGTCAAGGGCTCAAACGGGTTTTTATGCAAGTTTCAGCGAATAATGCTTCAAAATTACCAGTAAAGCAAGCAGAACAGAACGAACGCGCATGTATAAGATTGCATCGTACTTTTCGGCAGGCTTGAAGAGGATACGCGCGGGAACATCCAGTTCGAAAAAAGCGGCGCAGTATTCCCCAAAAGAAGCGAAAACGCCGTACAAACAGCATGTACGGCGGCTTTCTTGCCCATTTGACAACGCCAGAACGGTCTTTTCCTTAGAACGGGAAGATGATGTCCGTCGTATGGTTCGTGAGCGCGCAGATCATCAGGCACATGATCGTAGCGTTGAGTAATCCTGCGGCCCATGCGTTGCCCGTCTTTTTATAGACAAACCGCGCACTGAACGCCGCAAACGCAAGGCTGGGCGCAACGGCAAACGCCACGATTCCGCCCATACCGACTGCAGTCTGCCAGAGATGTCCCTGCGAGAACAGGGTGGTGTACTGGATGACGATGAATACGATCAGCGCCAGCGAATTTGCTAAGGCACAGATCGTCGTCGTAGCCCAATCCGGCAGATCGCGATATCTGGTATTCGCGTTCAGAATCGCGTTCGGCACATAGAACAAAATCCAGATTGGCAGATACTTCACCAGAATGACCGGCAGTTCCGCGAGCTCGGGCAGCCCCACAACGAGCGAGCAGATGCGGAAATCCGCCTGGAAAACGTAGTATGCAAGGAACACCGGAACATACAGAATCAACACGGTCGTAAAGACGAACAGCACCGTCCGGAAGAATTCTGAAACGCTGTCCAGCGCGGCAGGCGCAAACGGATTTGCCAGCGAATTGCCTTCCTTTCCGTAGAGCAGTCTGCGCAAACCATAGTTCACGCAGATCATCACCAGCGCGAACAGGCCAGCGCAGATGGTCCAATACCCAACGCAGTTTGGCACGTCCTCCGGATACATCGCCGTGTCAAATACATTGCTCCCTTGCGGATATAACTTATAGTAAGTAAAGAATGCGAATACCATCAATCCGGCTAGTGTAATGGCCAGAGGCACCCATTCCTTCCAGCTCTTGATGGACGGCAGCTCCGCGCTGAGCCGATCCTTCCGGACGAGTTTTGCAAAGATCGGCAGCTGGAGGAGAATCGTCACCAGCGGGAATAGCAGCATGAAGAAACCGATCAGGCCCAGGAGTTCAAAGCAGACTGTGATCCACCATACTTGATTGGTCGAGGGGATATAGCTCGCACCGCTCGGAGTGCCAAACGCATCGTAGAAGAAGTTGGTTACGATTTTCTCGCCCGTGAATGAGAAATGGAACATCGGGTGCGTAATCGGCGGGTTGACGATCATAACGGCCTGATCGGTACCCAGCGCGGTTCCTTCGCTCGGGTTCCCGACGTTGCCGGCCGCGGTAAACCAGTCGCCCTCCGGAACGGCGGCCTCGTTGAAGTCCGGATACACCAGCTTGATGACGCCTTTTGCCATGTCGCTGGTCAGGAAGGTATACGCACCAAAGTACACCGTGTCGAACTCATCGTTCTTGTCGCAGGAGATGCCCCAGATCAGGCCCTTTGTTAAGTCGGCGGTCATGTTGACGACGGGCATTGTCCCTGCGCCTTCCATCCAGGCCGCAATGTGGTTCTTCGAACCTTCTGTGTTGATCGCCGTCAGCGCGCCAAAGCAGGCGGTGTTGCCCATGCTGTGGCCGGTTACGCCAATCTTGCTGGCGTCGACATAGTCCAGACTCATGGCATACTCGGCGGCGGCTTCCATGCCCAAGCTGCCGTGCGTCAGGCTGTCAATCGCCATATCGGAGCGGCCGTGTCCAGCCATATCCATCGAGATGACGACAAACCCGCGTCTGGCAAGCTCGACGTAATTCGGCATCTGCATTTCCTTGGAATTCGCGCCGCCATGCGAACAGATGATGGCCGGAGCCGGATGCTCAGCAGTCGCGGTGCTTGGCTTGAGCAGCATAAAGCCGAAATGCGAATTCGCGTTCTCTGTAAAGGTGACCGCAACGTCCTTGCCGGTAGCGGCGTTGTTTGCCCGAATCTGGTCTGCAATCTCGGTCAGCGTCATGTAATGGGTCGTAACTTCCGTCTTTCCCCAGTTGCTTTGCGTCACCGCGGTGCCAATCATGCTGACCAGACAAAGCAGCAGCGCCATGACCAGCAAAAGAATCGTACTCTTTTTGATTTTCATCATTCTCTCCCATACTTCCTTTCACATACTGATAGCTCCAAGTGAATCTGGTTGGCCTCCAACCAATGGAAAGAATATCCATCCCCCTTTCAGACAAAAATTGAAAACTTCCGCCTACTATATAAAAAAGCAAAGTCCAAAAAGCCGTTGTTTCGCGGAACAGCTTTTCATACTTTACTCCAATACTCCGTGTATGAAAGATTATTCGATTGTGTGATTTATCTTTTCTATGTGCTTGATTTGTTTCCCATAGAAAGATTACGCTTTCATACTTGGTTTGTCAATAGGTGATCAAGCCCTCCCGACTAAAACAGTACTTAAAATTTTGCTTTCGGTCATACGAGCCGGCCTCGGTTACGTTTTTCGATAAAACAAAGCCGCTCCATCCGCAGGGCAACGGATGGAGCGGCTCTTCTTGCATACGTCGAACTTACGGGTTGTCGTCGTCCTGCAGTGCGTCGTAGCCTTCTTCGCCCGTACGCACCTTGATGACGTTCTCTACGTCGTACACAAAGATTTTTCCATCGCCAAAGTGCCCGGTGTAGAGCACGCTCTTGGCGGTTTCGATGACCGTCCGAACCGGAACCTTGGTCACCACGATCTCAACCTGCACCTTGGGCAGCAGGTTTACCTCGGTTTCGACGCCGCGGTAGTACTCCGTCTTGCCTTTCTGCATGCCGCAGCCGAGCACCTGGGTAACCGTCATACCGGTGACGCCAAGTCCGTTCATCGCTTCCTTGAGCGCTTCGAAGCGGCTCTGCTTGGTGATGATTTCGATCTTGGTGATCTTCACGTCGGAACCAACCGCCTTTGCGGGTTTGCTGATGAGTTCCACCGGAACCGCCGCGTCGATGCTCGCCTTGGCGGGAATCGGCATCTTATGGAACGGCACATAGTTGAAGCGACGCAGTTGCTTGATTTCCACATTGTCCGCGGAGTCGTAGTCCAGCTCGCCGCGAACCATCTGGCTATCCGGGTAGGCCAGAACACCCATTTCGGGAATGTCGAGGCCTTCCAGCTCGGCTTCCGGCGCAATGCGGAGGCCCCAGACCTTATCGAGAATCTTAAAGAAGATGAACGATACGCCAAAGCCCCAGATGAGCAGAACCGCCAGCGCGATCAGCTGCGCGTAGAGCTGGGTTGCGTCGCCATAGAACAGGCCGCGAACCGCACCGGCAACGCCGTTGAACCCGTCGCCGTACTTGCCATCCGCAAAGAGGCCAAGCGCAATCATGCCCCAGAAGCCGTTGACGCCGTGGACGGAAATTGCGCCGACCGGGTCGTCCAGCTTCAGTTTGTTCTCCACGAAGGAGACGGACACGCAGACCAGGATGCCCGCGATGAGGCCGATGAGGAACGAGGAAACGCCGTCCACAAACGCGCAGGGCGCCGTGATGGCAACGAGACCTGCCAGCGTGCCGTTCGCCGTCATCGACGGATCGGGCTTGCCGAACTTAACCCACATGTAGAACATTGCCACGAGGCCGCCGATCGCACCGGCGATCATCGTGTTGGTTGCGACAACCGAGAGACGGAAGTCGGTGGAGTTCAGCGTGGAGCCTGCGTTGAACGAGAACCAGCAGAAGAAGAGGATAATCGTACCAACGATGGCCATCGGAATGTCATGGCCGGGGAAGGCGCGCGCCGTACCGTCCTTCTTGAACTTGCCGATGCGCGGTCCGAGAACGATTGCGCCGGAGAGCGCGATCATGCCGCCCATGGAGTGCACAACGCCGCTGCCCGCGAAGTCGACCACGCCGTGGCCAAGGCCGAAGTTTGCGCCGAGCGTTGCGAGCCAGCCGCCGCCCCAGACCCAGTTGGCAAAGAACGGATAGAGCACCATGGAGATAAAGAACGAGGTGATAACCACGGCGGAATACTTCACGCGCTCTGCCATGGCGCCGGTGGGAATCGTGACCGTGGTGTCCATAAACACCATCTGGAAGAAAAAGAGCGCATAGATGCCGGCGTCATAGGTGCCGTTGAGCATGAAGCCCTTGTAGCCCATGACTCCGCCGAGTCCGGGAATTTTCAGCATGGAGTCCAGCGCCGCGCCGCCCATGCCGAGTCCGGCCGCGCCGCCGCTGCCGCCCATCTGGAGCGCGAAGCCGACGAGGAAGTAGCCGATGGCGCCAACGAGAAAGACCATGAAGTTCATGGTCATCGTATGCGCCGCGTTCTTGCCGCGGGTAAAGCCCGTTTCCACCATTGCAAAGCCGCACTGGAAGAAGAAGACCATAAACGCGCAGATCATAACCCAGGTGTAGTTTGCGCCAAAGTAGGCCTTATTGGCCGTTGTCGCAACGTCCGCAATGGTTTCGGACCCGGTGGTTGCAGTATAGCTTGCGCCGGTGGGGTCCGCCGCGGGCGATTGCATGGGGAAGAGAAGCAGCAGCACGGCCGCCGCAAGCGCGAGCAGAACAACAATGGTAAAGATCGACTTTTTCATGACAGCCCTCCTTGTAAATTTGAAGCGAAATTTTGAGTGAGAAGACCCGAAATCCCTCCGCCACCCCGGCGGAGTGGTTCCGCTATGCTTTGCTGTTCTTCGTTTTTTCGAAGTTGCTCCAGGCAAAGCCCGACGAGGTCTTGTAGACCTCCGCCTTGAGTTTCGTCAGAGAAAAGACGTAGCGAACCCCGAGAAAGATGACGACCAGTCCGAACACGAAGCCCGGAATGCTGGAGGATAACACCGCGAACTGAACGTTGTTGATTACGCTGTACACGCAGAACGACGCCCCCAGCAGGATGATTGCAACCGCGACCACATACAGCAGCGCAATCAGAACCCTCTTTTCTTTTTTTACGGATTGCTTCATGGCAGTTTCACGCATTGATGCATCCATCCTTTCTGTGTAATTGGATCCTGCCTTCGGATCGCTTGGTTCCTCCCGAATTCGTCGTTCGTTTCCCGCTCAGCCGGCTTTCAAGCGAGCGCCAAATCGATAAAAAAATAGCAACGGCACGGTAGACGTCTCTACAGCATCGTTGCTATGCGCATATTAAGCTACTACGGAATCATTTTGTCAATACTTTTTTTCGTATAACAAAATATCAGAGAAACTCTATGTATTTTCCGATCAATTCCGCCCCAAAAACCTGCTGAAATTGCCCGAAGTTATGCGGTTTTTCCCGCATGAAGCCGATCGGCTCGCTAGACGATCATCGCGAGTTGACTCACCAGACTCAGCAGCGCGGGCAGCGTGACGAGGCTGATGAGCATGCTCAACAGCGCGCACTCGGCGGCAAAGCTGCCGTCCTGATCGTATGCCTGCGCAAAGACCACGGGGTTGATGCCCAGCGGCAGCGCGAGGAACACGCCCGCAATGCGAAGAATATCCGGCTCCAGTTTGAGCCAACGGCAGAGGAAAAACGCGATGGTGCCGTAAATAATCGGCAGCAGGATCAGCCGCAGTCCGGCGATTTCGTAGACGCGCTTATCCCCAAAGAGTTTTTTCAGCGGAATCCCGCCAATGGCGAGCCCGGTCGCGATCATCGCGCAGGGGCTCATACAGGACGAGGCGGACTGCGTCACCTTGGACAGAAACGCGGGGTACGGCAGGCCGGAGATGCCAAGCAGCACGCCAAGCAACAAGGCAATCGTCGGCGCGTTGAACACCTTAAGCCAGCTCGGGCCGGACTGCTGCGTCTGCGGCATCCACTGACGCATGGCGTAGCCATAGATGTAGATGTGAAACGGCAGGCCAAACATCATGAACTTTGCCAGCGTCTCCTGCCCGAACAGCGCGAGCACGAGCGGATAGCCAAGATAGCCGAAATTGGGGATGACCATGGAGTACGACGCCGTGATCCGCTCAATCTGTTCCCCACGGAATTTGCGCCGCATCCAAATGGACACCGGCAAACTCAACGCCAGCAGTGCCACGCCCGCGGCCAGCAGCTGCGCGTAGCCGACCAGCTTTTCCACCGTGCATTGCAGCGCAAAGCTGTTGAACACCATCGCCGGAAGGAACACGTAGGTAATCAGCCGCGAAAACGACGCGCCCGCTTGCTCCGGCAGCAGCTTGAGCCGGCCAAGCAGCACTCCGATTGCGAAGAAAAACAGAAAGCCGACCATCTCTCCGAAGGCCAGCCGAAAAACCTCTGCCATTACGCTCCTCTTTCCCTCTGCCGCGCGTTTGCGGCGAACCCGCCGTCAAACTCACCCGTTTTGGGGTGGCGGCGGGAAACTTTCCCTGTATTGTACCGCAGCCGCCGGAAAAAGGAAACAGGATTTAAAACGTTTCAGTTATATTGCACCCGATCCGGAAACCGTGCACGATGCTATTTTCGAGGAGGCTGATCCGAACCGGAAGACCCTTTTCCGCCCGACGTCCCGCTCTTTGGACTCACGGTCGGACTCGGGCTCGGTTGACCGTCGCCGAACGCCTGCTCACCGTCGGGTGCCGGTTCCTGCGGAACGGATACCGGGTTTGGTGTCGCTTCCGGAGCCGGTGGCGGCGTGCCCTGCGGCTGCGGCGCATTCTGCTGCTCGCCGGAGGACTGCGTCTGCGTCTGCATCTGCTGCTCCTGCGTCTCCTGCAAAATGTCGCGAACGGGCTTCTCCAGCCAATCCTCCTCCTGGAACCCATTGCCCGCTTGGTTCGACTGCTCCAGTTGCTGGACAATTCGAACCTTTCCCGCGCTTGATCCCAGTGCATGCGCCTGCTCAACCTCCTGATGCGTCACGGAAAAGGAGAGAATGGTCAAATCGCTCTGCCGGGCAACGCGCCCCTTGAGCTGCTCCGCGAGCTGCTCTGCGTGCTGCGTGCTGTAGGAGCTGGCGGCCAGCACCACGTCGTTTTCCGCATCCTGCGGAAAATAGCCGCTCTCGCGCAGCGATTCAATCGTCTGCTCCACCGCCTCCGCGACGGGGCGGTTCTTGAGCAATGTTGCGTCCATTTGATTTAGCAGGACTTCCCCGTCCTCGTTTACGCCGCGCACGCTCAGCACACGGTCAAATACATTGATCGAATACTCGATGGAGGGATTTACGTCCAGACTCACGACGCCAACGGGTGTTTGGTACCCCTTGAAACCGCCCAGCACCAGAAACAGCAGTCCCGCCGCAACGGCGGTCAGCGCGCGCAGCTGTCTTCGCTGCGCGGGCATTGTCTGCCGCTTTGTCAGCCGAACCGTCTGCCCCACGGAGAAGCCGTGGTTACGAATGCGCACGAACTGCCCGTCGCTGGTCAGCGCCGCGGCGTACCGCCCGCGCAGTTCCACGATGCATGCATCCATCTCCCGTTTCATGTGTTTCCCCCCCGTCCGCAATCGCGGATGTAACCCGACAGCAGTGGATAGTCCCCTGTTTGCAGGACGACCAAAGCTATGATGTACCTGCGGTATTGATCGAGTATCTTCTTCGAAATCCCATTCTGTCGAATCAGCTGTTGAATCGGCAGTTGTTTTGTATTAAAAAGCGAGTCCCGCGCCTGCGGCTGGTTCAGCAGCGCAAGCGCTGCCTGCTCGCAGGCCTTTCGCGTTTTCTGTTGCTTCGGCGAACAGCTGGTCAGGTCGAAAAACTGGAACCCAAAGGCACCAAGCGCCGCGTTTGCTGCCAAAATTTCGTCCCGCAGGCTCGTGTCCGCCGCGCGAACGCTGGACTGCACGACCGCGTAGAGCACGGCTCCCGGCGCTTCCTCGTCCGCATCGGCGGAGAACGCCTCCGGCGAAACGGACATTTCGCGTTCGAACTTGGATTCCGCGCGGTGCGCGTCGATCAGCGCGCGCCGGATCAGCGTTTCCGCATAGGGCAGAAATCCTCCGCTGCCGCGCTCAAAAGTATCGATTGCTCGCGAAAACGCGCACAAAGCAATTGACCATTCGTCGTCGCTCTTCGTCACAAAGCGGTGCTTTGCGCGGGAGGCGATTCTCAGAATGTTCCGCTCCTGTCTTCGAATGAGCTCCTCGCGTGCGCGGTCATCCTGTGCCGCGCGCAGAGCAAGTTCGGTTTCGTAAGAACCCATGCGCCGCTGCTGTTCCTTTTCCGCCCCGTGGAGTGATTTGTTCCAATTGCCGAACCACGGAACTTGCGAGGATCGTCCCCCCAGCCGTTCGGACAGAGGGACCGCAGGGTCTCCCCTGCAGTCCCATTCTATCACACCAAACGATTATTTTACGAGATTGTTCAGCCACGCGAGGAACGCGGAGAACAGGCTGGTCGATTCCGTACCGGTGCTTGCGGGCTCATCGCCAACCACGTTCAGCTCAAACGTCGGAGCAGGGCTTGCGCTCGCTTCGACCTTCACCTGAATCTGCCGCTGGTTCTGTTGCAGGATCGGCCCGTCCGCAAGGCCGGCGTTCTTGAGCGCCTGTTCCAGCGCCAGCTCGGCTTTCTGCGTTGCGTCGCCTAATTGAGCCATCTCTTGCGTCGTCAGCTTGGAGGCGTCCCCTGCGTTCTGCGTCGCTAGAGCGGCTTGATACGCTTCCAGCAGCGAGGTCAACGTCGCTTTGTTCGCGTCCGTGTCGTCCAGCGCGGCGATGGTGGCGGAGATTTCCGTCGTGTCCAGCGCGGGGCGGTTCTGCATCCGCCCTGTTCCGTCATTCGCCTCTTCCGGTACGCCGTAGAGATCGTCCGTCGAGACGCCCGCCGCTTCCAGCGCCGCATCCAGCGCGTCCTTTGCCGCGCCGACCGCACTGGAAAGTGTGCTAAGGTTCGTCGTGTCCTTCGCGTCCAGCGCCTCTTGCTTTGCCTCCAGCGCATCTTCGTAGGTTTCCAGCAGTGCCGTCAGGCTTGCCTGCAGGGTTTCGTCGTCGAGCGCCGCAATCGCCTTTGCGATCTTGTCCGTATTGACGCCGGGCTGTTCGGCGTTCTGCGCGCCGTTGCCACGCTGCCCCTGCCGATCTTCCGTCGTGTCGTCGGGATCCGGGGTGCCTTGCGGCGGCTGGCTGGGCGAACCGCCGAGTTTCGGCTGTCCGCCGGAGCCGCCCGCTCCCCTGCCGTTGTCCGCCAGTGCGGTTGCGCTGATGGCGAGCACCATCACCAGAACGAGAATTCCAACCAGGTACCGCTTGGTGCGGCGCGGCTTGGTTCCATGCGAAATAGGATGATACATCTTACTCCACTCCTTTATGAAAGAATCCGACGGATTGCTCCGTACACTATAGTTCTACGAAATGGAGGGCTGAAAAACGGGGGTCGCTTTGAACACTATTCGAATCCGCATAAAAACATGCCTTCTTCAAGAACAGAAGCATCGCAACACACGGGGCGATCGCTCCGCCAAAGTGCCCTGATTTCTTTGGGTTTATCCCGATGCGTGCGTTTCACACAGACGTGTAAAGACAGTATACTTATGATACAATAAAGTGAGTAATTTTAAAGATAGATGACCAAACCGACAACCTGCACGACAAAACGAATAGGAGGCAATTATGGAATCCCAAAAGGAAAACAGACTGGTCAAATGGCTGATTCTCCCGGCGGTTCTGTTGCTGTTCGCCGTCAACGCGCTCTCGACAATGCTTCCTCTCAACGGGGTTACGCCGCAGGAAGTATCCGCGCAATACCCGAACCTGTTGGTGCCCGCCCCATACGTGTTCTCCATCTGGGGCATCATCTACCTGCTCATCCTTGGCTATGTGCTTTATCAATTCGGGCTGTTCCGCAAAAAGGGCGAAACGGTCAATGCCCCGTTGCTGCGCAAAACCGGTATCGATTTTATCGTGACCTGCGTGCTCAACGCGGCCTGGCTCTTTGCCTGGCATTACGGCTTATTGATTCTCTCGTTCGGTATCATCGTTTTATACCTGCTGACCCTGATTTCACTGGAAATCATGATTGCGAAGGAACCGCTAACCAGGCGGGAGGCGCTGCTGATTCGCCTGCCGTTCTCCGTGAACTTCGGCTGGCTGACCGTCGCGACCATCGCCAACGCAACCGCGCTGTTCGTCGGCCTCGGCTTTGGCGGGCTCGGCATTTCGGAGGCGGTGTGGACCATGATCATCCTCGCGGTCGGCGCGATCATTGCGATTGCGACGGCGCTGCGCTTCCGCGACGCGGCGTATCTCGCGGTGTTCCTCTGGGCGTACACCGGAATTCTGCTCAACCACACCTCCAGGAGCGGTTATGCCGGTGCGTACCCCGGCGTCATCGCGATGGCGGCCATCAGCCTCGCAGCGTTTGCGGCGGTGTTTGTCACGCTGCTGGTTGCGCCCGGGCTTCGTGCCCAACGTAAGCCGGAGTAACGAACCGATGAATACGACAACGCCGATTCTCGTGAGCGCCTGCCTGCTCGGCACGCCCTGCCGCTACGACGGCTCCGGCAAGGCGGACGCGCGCCTCCTAAAGCTCGGCGCCAAGCGGCAGCTGATTCCCGTCTGCCCGGAGCTGCTCGGCGGCCTGCCGACGCCGCGCCCGCCCGCGGAACGCGTCGGCGCCCGCATACTCGACAAGGACGGCGCGGACGTGACGAATGCGTACCTGCGCGGTGCGCAGGAAACGCTGCGACTTGCGCGGCTGCTCGGCTGCAAAATCGCGATTCTCAAGGCGCGGAGTCCCTCCTGCGGTGCGGGGCAGATCTACGACGGAACCTTTTCCGGAACGCTCATTCCCGGGCAGGGCGTCACCGCCGCACTGTTGACGCAGAACGGAGTCACCGTATTTACGGAGGAGAGCGACATGT
>JAYFPQ010000070.1:0-31805 GCA_034927595.1 Christensenella sp. | reverse complement strand
GGGCACGATCGAACTGCCCGCGGGCGTTGAGATGGTTATGCCTGGCGACCACATTGACATGACGATTCAGCTGATCACGTCGATCGCAATCGAACCGGGTCTGCGCTTCGCCATTCGCGAAGGCGGCCGCACGGTTGCCTCGGGCGTCGTCACCGAAGTCATCGCGTAACGAGAGAGACATAAAAGAGAGGTTCGCATTTGCGAACCTCTCTTTTTATTTCGTTCCTTTGCTTACTTTTCTTTCAAGAAAAGTAAGAGAAGAGCCCCACTATTTCTCTTTTCGATCTCGGAGCAGCATATCCAGACTGCGGTCGTAGGCCTTTTCGCCCGCCTTCGTAAAGAAACAGCCGGGGAACTCCCCGTCCGCGCGGTGATAGGCGACGCACTCGCAGCATTTTCCATGCCGCGAGCAGGGATAGGTGCAGGGGCAGGACTTCGCGTTAACACACTCGCTCATCCAACATTCCTCCAAAAGATCTTGTTCCTATCTGGATTATAACCGATCAAAACCGGATTACAAGTTGTCCATGGCATTTTTCGAACAATGTTCAGCTAACAGCGATATCTGCCCCAGGGAATACTGAGCAACAAGCCTTTTGCTACGGCTGCTAGTAAACCAGCCGCCATGAGTATGCAAGCCGTAATGTCCGAGTAGTCGAGGAGAAACGAAGAAGCGACCAACAGCACGCAGAGCATGCTGAAAACGGTTTCCAGTATAAAACATGCATAGCGCCACTTGGCGACGCGCGTTCTCTCCTCGATTAGAAAGAACCATTTCCAAGCTCCATTTTTATAAAGTGGCAGTTTTCGGAGCACATTCTTTCCTTTCAGCTCGCGAATATCGTCACACAAAACATGGCGCGACAAGAGCAAGGATAGAACCACAAGACATGCTCCAACCAAGAAGACAGCAACCGCTTTGAGTATCTGAAGAATCAGCATCGATTACCAACCGTTTTATCCGATTCCGGAGGATCAGGCAAGCGGGACTTCCCGCTTTTCGAGCCGCAGCACGACAATCGCGAGAGCGCCCGCGAGCGCGCCGCTGACGGCGGGGGTCAGCATTGCAACCGAAATATTGGCCGCGCCCGCGATGGCACCCATGCCGACGGGCACGAGAATCCGCATGAAACACATGGAAACGAGCGTTGCCGAGGCGGCGAGCGCGGAGTTGCCCTGCTGTCCGCGCGCAATTTCGCTCAGCAGCATTGGTACGCAGTGTCCGGTGACGAGCCCGATGATGCCGACCATCACGCACATGACCACTGGGCTGCCGGAGAGCACGCCAACGGTCTGGAACACGCAGGAGAGCAGCGCGCCAAGCACAAACAGCTTGAGCGGGCGCATGGGGATGCGCGGGGCAAAGAAGCGGCTCAGCGTCGCGCAGACCCAGTAGATGGAAAGCGCCGTGGAGCCGAGCGTCTCCGCGCCGTATTGCAGCGTCATATACCGAACGAGCCAAATCAAAAGACCCGACTGCGTAATGGCGTAGAGCATGCCGGAGACGAGCATCAGCACGTTCTTGCGCTTCGTTAAAAACTCGCGCGCTGCCGTAAATGTGAGCGGCTGCTCCGGCGCGGAGGCTGGCGTATTTCGCCTCGAACGGGCGAGAATGGCAAGGAATGCAACCGCCGTGACGGCAACCACAACGCCCATCACGAAGCTCACACCGCGCCAGGTGATGACCGCAAACAGTGCTGTGATCAACAGCGGCGAAATCAGGCTGCCAACGCCAAACCCGCCGTGCAGCAGGCCGAGATAGGAAGCGCTGTTCTCCGGATGAAGATCGACCATAACCGCGTTGCAGTTCGTGTCCAGCCAGCCAAAGCCGATTCCGGCGAGAATGCTCGCCGCAATCATGGCGGCGAACACCTGCGTTCCGCCGAGCAGGAAAAAGGAGGTTGCGAGCAGCAGACAGGCGGCGATGAGCATGGAGGTTTTCTTGATTCGGCCTTGCAGCATGGGCGCGGCGAAGAACGCGAGTATGCTGCCGACGTTGATCATGCTGCTCATGATGCCCTGCGCGCCGCCGGAGAGCTGATAGGCGTCCACCACGCGGTTCATCACCACGCTCTGGAAGGTGTTTGTTAGTCCGAAGACGCCAATGAGCATTAGAATTCCGAAGCTCATGGTATTTGTCGCGCGCGTTTGCGCGGAGGCGGGTTCCGAGTTGTTCATACAGTTGGAGGGTTCCTTTCCAATTTCACAACGTAGGAAGAATATCGATTTACTGGGTTGCTGCCATACTTCGGCTAACAGGAAGGCCCGGCTGCGCGCCGAGCCTTCGAATAAGCGTTTTTTCCTTTGAATCCGAGGGAATTACTGACGAACCGACTTCGAACGGTTGTAGAGCATCAGTAGCAGGATCATGATCACGCCCTGCGTCACGTTGCGGATGGGTTGCGTGAGCTGGAGGGTGGTCAGGAGGTTGCTCAATAGAATCATGACGAGCGAGCCGGCTATGCTGCCCTCGTAGGAGCCGATGCCGCCGGAGAACGCCGTGCCGCCGATGATAACGGCAATCAGCGAGTCGTAGGCGTAGTCGTCAAAGATTTGGCAGCGCGCGGTGGACATATACGCGGCGCCCAGCATGCCCGCAAACGCGGCCAGCATGCCGCTCATCACGTAGGAGATGATCTTGATCTGATTGACCTTGATGCCGCTGAGCCGTGCCGCAACCGGGTTGTTTCCAACGAGATAGAGCTGCTTGCCAAAGCGGGACCGATTCAGAATGAAGAACGTCAGCGGCCAGATGATCGCCGCGTAAAGAGCGATGCTGGGAATCACTCCGCCAATCTTGTAGAGCACGGAGTCCGCAAACGCCTTCGATGCGCTGCCGGAGAGGACGCCCTGCGTGAGCACGTACTGCATGCGGGTGACGATGTTTGCAATGGCCATGGTGACGATCAGCGCCGGAAGCCCAATCTTGACCGAGCAGAATCCGTTCAAAAAGCCGACCGCCGCGCCAATGGCGAGCGCGATGGCGAGCACCTGCAGGAAATGCCCGTTTTCGCCGTTCATCGTGTAGGTGGTCAGAATCGCCGTTGCGGACATCACCGCGCCGACGCCAAAGTCCATGCCGCCGCCGATGAGCACAATGGTCTGACCTGCGGAGGTGATGCTCAGCAGAATCGTAAGCAGCAGAATGTTGCCAACCGCAACGAGGTTGAACCCGGCCGGATTGATGATGAACGTCGCGATCAACAGAATGGCCGCGATCACAACCGACATCAGCGCCGGATTGGTCTGGACAAACAGGTTCAATCGCCCGGTGAAGTCACGGCTCTCCGGATGTACCGTCAGTTCTTTATTTGCCATAGGATTCACCTCTCTTGAACTGCTGCTTCAAGCCTTGCTTGAGCGTTTCGCGCTGCGCCTTGGCGGTGACAATGGTCATCAGAAGTCCGCCGAAGATGATCAGGTCGGATACCATATTCTGCCAGTAGGAGGATACGGAGAATCCGGTAAAGATCTTGCCGAGCAGCGTGAAGAAGTAATATACGGTGTTTTGAATCAGCACCAGGAAGCCGCCGCCGTAAACACCGCAGGCGACCGATCCCCAACCGCCCCAGCCCATGCCGCCGATGATGGCGGCGGAGAGGGAGCGAATGCCGTAGTCCTCGCATTGCAACGGGTTGCCGGAGGCGGTCATCAACGTCAGGCAGATGCCCGCGACGCCGGTGAACAGGCCTTTGATCAAAAACGCTTTCATCTGCGTACCGACCGGGCTGATGCCCGCGGCGAACGCGTTGCGCGGGTTGGAGCCGACGGCGTAGATGTGCTTGCCAAAGCGGCTGCGCGAGATCACGCGCCAAAGCAGCAGCATCGCGATCAACACAAACACCGAAACGGGAATGTAGTTGAGAATACCAAGCAGCTTCTGACCGAAGTCGCTGAGCCCTTTGACCCAGTCCTTATCAAACAACTTGAAGATGGTGGACTGATACGGCTTCCAGAATGCCTTGGGCACCGAGCCCTGCGCGGTGGGCATGATGAGAAGGTTGATGCCCTTGATCGCGTAGGTCAGCGCGTAGCTGGCCAGCAGCGCGGGCAGGCGCAGCACGGAGCAGGCGAATCCCGCGATGGCGGAGATCACGATGGCAGCCGCAATGGCAACCACCCAGCCAACCCAGACGGGCGTGCCCAGTTCCTGCGGAACCATGATGCAGATGACGTTGACCATTGCGATCTGCACGCCGATGGAGATGTCCATCTGCCCAACGATGAGCAGAATCGCTTGCCCGATCGTGACGAGGATGAACGGCATGTTCGTCATGATGATCGTATTCAGGCTCACCGGCGAGAAGAACGCGAAGAAATTCTCAAATGTAAAACCATTCGTTTTGCAGGTAGAAATGCCCTGCATGACGATGTTGAGCACCACGACGCAAATGAACAGCACAAATCCCGTAAACGCGGGCTGCCTGCGGAAACGGCGGAAGGAATCGTTGAACTGTTTCATACGGCTTTCTCCTCCTTCTGCGTATGCATGCCCATCATGGCGGCGACGAGGCGCTCCGGCGTCTTGGTGGGACCGACGAGCATATCCGACACGCGGCCTTCGTAGAACACATAGACGCGGTCCGAAATCTCCAGCAACTCTTCCGAATCGCTCGCGGAGATGATGACGGTCATGCCGTTTTCCGCGCATTTGCGGAGAATCTCGTGAATCTCATGCCGCGAGTGGATGTCCACGCCCTTGGTCGGGTCGTCCAGCAGCAGCAGGTTCGGATTCATCGCAATCCAGCGCGCGACAACGAGCTTTTGCTGGTTGCCGCCGGAGAGTGAGCTCGCGGGGTCCTTGAGCTTGCCGATCTTGATGTTATAGGTATCCACCGCGTTCTGGGAGAACTTGCGAACCGTGGATGCTTTCAGGTAGGTAAAGAGCTTGTTCTTGGCCGCATTTCCGGCAAAGATGTTTTCGCTGATAGAGCGGACGGGGAACAGTGCCTCGACGTTGCGCTCGCCGGAGATAAAGCCGATGCCGGCCTTCACGCCGTCCGAGGGTTCGCGGAAGTGGACTTCCTTGCCGAGATACTGAATCGTGCCGCCCTCCGCCTTGACTGCGCCGAGAATGGCGCGGATGACCTCCGGCTGACCCTGTCCTTCGAGGCCGCCGATGCCGACGATCTCGCCGCGATAGGCCTTGAGCGAAATGTCGTTCACCTTCGGTTCGATGGAGAGCTTCCTGACGTCGAGAATCAGCTCGCGCTCGTCCATATGCTCCAGCGTTTCGTGGGTATGCTCCGTCTTCTCCGGGCGTTTGCCGGTCATGTAGTAGACGATATCGTCCAGCGTGAAATCGGACACCTTGCCGGAGATGATGGTTTCGCCGCTGCGCATGATCGTTGCCGTGTCGCAGATGCGGAAGATCTCCTGCATGCGGTGGGTCACGTAGACCATTGCGACGCCCTCGTTCTTGAGCTCCTGAATGATGGAGAAGAGCGTTTCAATCTCATCGTGATGCAGCGCCGCGGTGACTTCGTCCAATAGCAGCAGTTTCGGCTTGAGGAAAACGGCTTTGGCAACCTCCAGCATGCTCTGCGTGGACGGCATCAAGGTCTGCACATAATCGTCCGGATCGCACTCAATCTTGAAGCGCTTGAGCAGATCGGAGACGATTGCGCGCGAGGTCTTTTCGTCCACAAGGCCGCCCTTGGTGACGGGCTCGCATCCCAGGAGGATGTTGTCCATGACGGACATCGTAGGAATCAGGCTCAGATCCTGAAACGCCGTTGCGACGCATTCTTTGCGGGAGTCCACACCGGAACGAATCTCGACCGGCTTGCCGTTAAACAGAATTTCGCCGCAGTTGGGCGCGACAAGTCCGGCCAGAACCTTGACCATTGTGGACTTACCGGAGCCGTTGGAGCCGACCAGCGCCGCGATTTCGCCGGGGTGCACCGTCAGGGAAGCGCCGTTGAGCGCAACGACGGCACCGAAGCGTTTATCGATTCCGCGCATTTCAAACAAGAGAAACCACCTCCGAAAGCATAGGATGTTGAAGATCGGGTGTTACATATATCATAACGCAGAATATGCGGTATGGTCTAGTTTATGGGAACGCGGATTTGCGTTCAAAAGGACCGAAAAAAGGGAGCTTTTAATCTAGAATTGGCCGGCGGAACTTGGTTCCGCCGGCCCAGTGTCATTTGCAATAGCTGTTAGGCTGTTGCCCGAGGCTTAGTTGAAGTACTGAGCCGCAACTTCGTCAACGGTGAGCCAGAAGGTGATGGAGTCGCCAGCGGCAAAGCTGTTGGCATAATCCACGTAATCGGCCTGGTTCTGATCGGTGTACATAACCTTGGACGGAATCCAGATCTGGTGGGTGTCTTCCATACCAGCTGCATAAACGCCATCCTTCAGGGTCTTACCGGCGATCAGGTTCAGAGCGAAGTTCAGACCGGTTGCGCCGACGCCCGGAGGATTCGACAGAACCATGTAGCTGGTCACGATTTCGTCTTTGTTGACCTCGAGCATCTTCTGCATGTAGGCGCCGGTGTCGCCGAAGCCGATGAACTTCGGATACGCAACGCCCGCCGCGTCGAACGCCGCAAGAGCGTTCTCAGCGCACTGGGAGACGAGAACGCCGTCGAACTTCACGCCGCTGCTGAGGATTTCAGCCATTCTCTGCTGCGATTCGGTCGGGTTCCAGTTGTGGTTGGCAGTTGCGACGACTTCGAGGCCGGTCTCCGCGATGCCCTTTTCAAAGCCGCGCTGACGGTCGGTGTTCGCCTGAATACCATCCATGGCCGCGATCATAACGACCTTGGCGCCTGCGCCGAGGACTTCACCGGCGTACTTCGCCGTGGTGTAGCCGAGGTATTCCTGGTCGGTCAGAACGTTCAGAACGTTGACATCCGTGGACATGTAGGCGCAATCGCAGTTGATGTAGGTGATGCCTGCATCCTGCGCGGCTTCGATGATCGGATCCAGACCGGTGGTTGCAACGGGGTTCACGAGGATGATGTTGTAACCTTCGTTAATGGAGTTCTGGAGCTGTTGAGCTTCCGTTGCCGCATCCCAGTTGGAGACGAACGAGGAGTAGCTGATGTCATAGCCCGAATCTTTGGCCGCTGCGGCTGCTTCCTGGATATCCAGCTCGTAACGGACGCGGTACGGGTTGCCTTCCACAACGGCGTTGTGGGAAGCCAGCTTCAGGGCCATCGGGGCTGCTTCCGCAGCGGGAGCCTCGGTTGCTTCCGCGGCGGGGGCTTCGGTCGCTTCTTCTACTGCGGGCTCTGTTGCGGCGGGTGCCGGGGCTGCGCAAGCGGCCAGAGAGAGCACCATGCAGAGAGTCAGAAGAATCGCCAAAAATTTCTTCATGTGTCTTCCTCCTTTTGTTTATGTATCATAAAAGCTTTCGCTTTTAGGATCGTATTGCGCGAGGGTGGGATTTGCCGGGCTTTTCAGTTGGGATCATAAAAGCTTTCGCTTTTAGGATCGTATGGAATGGAATTCGAATATACTGAGTATAACCAGCAGAAGAACAATTCTGTCCCATCAGACAGAAAGTGAAGACAAAAAAACCGCTTACTCCTTTGATTTCAAACGCTTACTCTTAACAAACAGAAACCCGTTAACCCCTTACAACACGCGTTGAAAAGGGATGAACATTGTGTACCAAAGTGGTGAAAATTCTCCTACAGACAGCAGGAACATCGATCGGATAAGTCGATTATAATGGATTCACGAACCGATTTCAACACCTTTTTGTATGAAAGATTATGATACAAATCAAGTTTGCCATTTCCACCGATTTTCACACTACATATGGTGTATATGTATGGTTTTTTTCATACAAATACACGATCAGCCGGTGATTTCCTCCGCCCGAACCTCGCGCTTTTCGGCGCAGGATCGATAGAACGCGTCGATCACGGCGGCAACGTTGAGCGTTTCTTCCGGCAAAACATAGAGCTCCGTACCGTGAAGGAGGTGGTTCGCGGCGTTCTCCATGAGGTAGTAGTGCCCCATAAAGTCCTTGCCCGCGTGCTTGCCGTCCGCAAAATAGCGCGGCTTGATGTCCGCCTGATAGCGGCCCATCGTGCTATAGAGCTCCATGCTCGGCAGGGCAAGCCCGGCCTTCGTGCCCGCAAAGCGCATGCCGTACTCATTTGGCAGATTGACCGCCCAGCTCGTTTTAAAGTTCAGGATGCCGCCACCCTGGAGCTGAATCGTGCCCGCCGCGAACTCCTCCACCTCGAATTCGGAGGGGGAATAGGGGCGCGCATTGTGCACGCCGCTCGGGGCGCCGCTCTCCGGCAGGCTCGTGAGAATGTTGGTTTCGTGCTTGCTCAAATAGTCCGCGCTGGTGCCCAGAATGGAGGTGAACCGCTTTCCGCCCATCACCCAGAGCGCCGCGTCGACCAGATGAACGCCAAGGTCGCAGAACGCGCCGCCGCCGTTGGTATCCTTCTTGTGGAACGTGCCCCATTTCGGTACGCCGCGGCGGCGAATCAGCGAAAACTCGCTGTAATACACGTCGCCCAATGTGCCGTTGTCGAACATTTCGCGGGCAAACTGATATTCGTCGTTGTAGCGCACCGTCTGGCAGGCAAACAGCGTCTTTCCGACGGACTTGGCAAAATCGAACATCTCCTTGGTGTCTTTGTAGGTCATCGCGAGTGGCTTTTCGCAGGCGACGTTGCAGCCGTGCTTGAGCGCGAGCAGCGTCATGGGCTTGTGCCCCATGTTCGGCGTGCAGACGGAGACGAGGTCGGGCTGCTCCTTCATGAGCATCTCTTCAGCATCCGTATACCAGTTCGGAATGCCGTGCCGCTTGGCCGTGCCTTCCGCGGAGACGGGATTCACGTCGCAGACGGCGACGAGATCAACGAGATCCGGAATGCTCTTGTACGCGGGAATATGCGCGGCGTTGGCAATCATGCCCGCGCTGATGACGGCGACTTTCAGCTTGCTCTCGTTCATAAAAGTTCGTCCTTTCAAAATCTGAGTTTAAATATAGTTGTGACTTACCAGTTCTCTTCGATCGCCCCGCCGGAAAACGTGTGCTGGCAGGCGAGCTTCAGCGCGTCCACAAACGACGCGCGCATGTCGAATTCAATCACGCCATTGATGTCCACGTTGACCCGGCGCGTGCCGCCCGCGTAGAGCGTCATCACATCCGGCGATTTCGCGGCGTCGCGATAGGCATAGGTAATGGTCATCAGCGGCGCACCCTCTGCGACGGTATCCGGCAGGTAGACCCCATCCGACGCCGCGCTGGTGATCAGGCGATAGAACGCGTAGAACTGTTCGACGTCCATCTCCTTGCCGTTGACGCGTGCATACTGCGTTTCGTCCGCATTTTTGCCGCTCTCATACACATAGGTCTGCCCGTCGAAGGCGACGGTGAGGCTGCTCAAATCGAGGCGCAGCGGGGAGAGGAACCAACGCAACATGAGCTTTGTATAATCCACGTCCACAAACGCGGGCTTTTCAATCACGTAAACGAGATTGGAGCCGTCCACCGTAATGAGATACTTCGTTTCGTTGAGCTTGACCAGCAGCAGACGATAGTTCACGACCTCGTCCGTGCCGTTCTTTAAGCCGAACGAAACGATCATGTCGGGGTTGTCGAATCCGATCTTCGACAGATCGGCGGCGGAAAGATTGTAACCGATCACGTCCAGCGCCTGAATGTTGAGCACGGAGCCAAGGATCTCGATTCCGTAGGTCTGGTCGAGCTCATAGGTGCCCTTCAGGCGGACGATGTGCGTCGCCGGGCCAAAGCTCTTGGCGTCCAGCGTGACCTTGGGGTTCGAGTTTCGAACGGCCTCTACGGTAATTGGCTTGTCCAGACTCTTGCCGGAGAAGGTGATGTCCGTAATGGCGGACAGCGGGCTGGAAACCGCGAGCGGCGGCGTGACCTGCAGCGAGATGTACGCTTCCTTCTTGCAGAGGAAGTACGTCATGTCTTCGCTGGAGAAGAGGTAAACCGCCTTGTCGCCGTCCACCTGACCGTAGTAGTTGCCGCTGACGACCTCCTGCGCCCCGATCGACATCGCAAAGCCCGTGCCGTCGGTAAAGGAAACATGAATCGTCGCCTGCGGTTGATCGAGCCCGTATTTCGCGAGGTCGCGCGGGTTTGCGTCCGCGCGCTGTAGTGCGCCGAAGGCGCAGCCGTGGTACATCAGCTCGTAAAAGCCTTCGACGTTGATGATGCCCGCGGGGATATCGGCCACCACGTAGCCTTCGTCCTCCGCCATGACTTCGTAGGTGCCAAAGGCGTTTGTGATCTCCAGCGACTGGATGTCCGTCGGCTGTTTCTCAAGAAAGACCACGACGGAACCGCCCTTATCCGCGGGGTTGAGCACCAGCAGCAGATAGGTTGCGCCCAGCGCGAGCACAATGGCGAGGGAGATGAGCGCCCAACGAACGAGTCGTTTGTTCACTTAGCGATACCTCCGTACGAGCCAGATTGCGACGCCCGCGCCAAGGATGGCGAGCGGCAGCACGGCACACAGGACGATGCCGAGCGCGCTGGCCGCGCCCGTTGTGATGCCGAGCGTGTTGCCCGCGAGCGACTTTGCTGCAATGGAAACCGTGCTCTCGCGGTTGGTCAGCGTGTTGAACAGCGAAACGATATACGCCGCGTTGCTCAGCGAGGTATTCGCCATTCCGCTGGCAGCAAAGAGATTGCTCGACGCGCTGACGATCACGTTAGACTGCACGGAGATGTCGCCCTTCTGGATGACCCAGCTCGTCAGCGTGAGCGCGGGCATGGGGCCCCACTCGGTCGCCATGTTGGCGGTGAACGAGTCGTCCGCCGTGCTGGGGCGAACGCCCGCCGTCTCATAGAAGTTTAAGAGCGTATCCACCGTGCGGTTGTCCTTGTAGGTGTATACGAGCGAGAGCGGGCGGCTCAGCGGCAGGAGCACGGGGTTACTGCTATCCTTGAGCTTTTCCGCATAGTCCGCGTTGGTATACGCCGCGAGCGGATAATAGGGCTGGTAGCTGTAGGCGCGATCTTTGTTCGTTTCGAACACTGCGCCGTCGCCGACGGCAACGCCCCATTCGCGCAGGTACGCGTCGAGGTTCGGCGTAGCGGGCTGGGTAACGTCCGCCGCGTAGAGCAGGGTTTTGCCGTAGTTGCCGTTGTTGTAGAGGAAGCCGTCGAACTTGTCGAGCACGTCCGTCGAGAGATCGACCGCGGGCGCGAGCAACAGGAGGATGTCGTAGTCGCTGAGCGGGTCGGTGACCATGTTGACGCTGGACACCTCGAAGTTGTTGTCGGAAAGGATACTCTTGAACGCGTCCGTATCCGTAAACACGTCGTTTCCGGTCAACAGCGCAACGCGCACCGGGTTCTCGGTGGTTACGTTGACGATGGCGCTGGTCAGCGCTTCCTCCGCGCGGGAGGACTCGATGGTCAGCGTTTTATCTTCGGTATAGGTGTAGTTGAACAGGCTTGCGAGCGGGAGCTGCTTGAGGCCCTTCTCACTCTTGACGAGGATGTCCCCGTCCTTTAGCGTCAGGTCGGGATACTGCGCCGCAAACGTCGGGTCGGCGGTGTAGTCGACATACTGGAGATTGATCTTCGAGCTGTACTTCGGGTACTGCTCCAGAATGCGCTGCGCCTGAATGAAATACGCATTTCCCGCAAAGCTCTGGTCGTTGGCCAGCACGTAGAGCGTAATGTCCCGGTCGAGTCCGTCGAGCACCTGCTTGGTGTCGTCGCCAATCTGATAGGCGGCGTTCGCGGTGAGGTCGTAACTCAGCGAATAACGGCTGCCAAGCGTTACGAGGACGACGTTGAGCAAAAACGCTGAGGCAAGCGCAAACACGACAATCGCGGCAAAGAGCGCGTTGATCTTGACGGATTCGTTGAACAGGGTCGTTTTTTGCTGTTTTGTTTGTTTCATACTGCTCACCAACCCTTTCACATCCAGCGGCGGCGTTCCAGCGTTACGATGGAGAACACCAGAAACAGCGCCGACACGCTGAGGAAGAACATCGCGCTCGGTATGTCGACCACGCCGAGCGTAAACGGCTGGTAGCGCGCGTTGAACGAAAGATACGAGAACAGTGTTTGCCAGAATTGTCCGGTGACGACGTAGGAAATCGCGTCCACGAGCACGAGAAACAGGCTGACCGCAAAGCCCATGACCGCGGCGATCACCTGACTTTCCGTCAGGGAGGAGAGGAAGAGACAGACCGCGATGAGCGCAAGGCCCAACAACGCAATGCCGAGGAAGTTGCCAATCACGCTCGGCCAGTCCACCGGCGCGATAAACGAGGTGATCACCGCGTCAACCAGCGTGCCGGAGATGGCGAGCAGGTAGACCACGACTGCGGCAAAATACTTGCCGAGCACGATACCCGCGCGGGAAACCGGAGCGGTCAGCAGGAGCTGATCCGTCTTGGCGCGCTTCTCCTCGCTGAGTAGCCGCATGGTCAGCACGGGCACGAGAAACAGCACCACGGAGAAGAGCATGCTGTAGAGCGTGGTAAAGTCCGTCGTGTTGCCGTAGAGGTTGTAGGTAAAAAAGTAGTAGTTGGTAAAGAAATACGCCACGGCAATGAGCACAAAGCCGAGCGGGGCGTTGAAATAGGCGCGTAGTTCGCGCTTGAAAATGGCGTTCATAGGGCCTCCTCGCGCGCGCTGTCGCGACCGGTGAGATGCAAAAACACGTCCTCCAGCGAGAGCTCCCCACCGTAGGTATGCAGCAGCGGCAGATTCGCCTTTGCCAGCGCGTAGAACACGTCCGCGCGCAGATCCGCGCCGGGCTTGCCCTCGACGAGCACATCCTGCGTGCCGAGCTCGCGCTGCGGCATGGGCTTGATGGAGCGCACCTTGGGGACGGCGTGTAACGCCGCTTCAATCGCGGGGAGCGTGCCCTGCACGCGAATGACGAGGCGATGGTTCGCCTGAATGTTCTGCATGAGGCGATCCGGCGCGTCGTCCGCAATTACGTGGCCTTCGTGGATGACGATCACGCGCGAGCAGATGGCCTGAATCTCGGAAAGGATGTGCGAGGAGACGATGACCGTGCTCTCCTTGCCGCTGTCCTTGATGAGCTGGCGAATCTCAATGATCTGCGACGGGTCGAGGCCGACGGTCGGTTCGTCGAGAATCAACACCTTCGGGCTGCCGACGAGCGCCTGCGCAAAACCGACGCGCTGGCGATAGCCCTTGCTGAGGTTGCGAATCATGCGTCCCGTCATCTTGGAGATACCGACGCGCGCGCAGATACTATCCAGATGCGCCTTGCGCTTCGCCTTGTCCGCCGAAAAGCCCTTGAGATCGCAGACGAAGTCGAGGTATTCGCTCACGCGCATGTCCGGATAAAACGAAAACTGTTCCGGCAGATAGCCGATCTGTTTTTTGCAGGCGGCGGGCTCGCTGACAATGTCGTGACCGTCAATCGAAACGGAGCCGGAGCTCGCGCTGATGTAGCCGGTCAGAATGTTCATGGTCGTGCTTTTGCCCGCGCCGTTGAGGCCAAGCAGGCCGACGACCTCTCCGGGCGCAACCGAAAACGAGATGCCCTTAAGCGCTTCTTTTTCCCCGTAGCGCTTGACGAGGTTCTTCACCTGTATCAACTATGCTTTCGCTCCTTTGACGCAAACGATCTATGTTTAAAACGGAGTTCCATTCGGAACTGAACGAACTGAATAAATCTATTATACCGCAGTTGATCCAGAACACATACCAAAATAAGACACCTCCGGCGCGGCAGGTGACGAACACGCAAACCGCGCCGGAATGGAGGAGGACACTACATGCAGTCGAGGCAGGCCGCGCCGATGGTGCCCGCGGCATTGCCCAGCGTCGCGCGGATCGCGGGAGGGCAGCCGATGATGTCCGAAGCGAACACGTATTTCGGCAGCTTCTCGTTGAGCGGAATCATCAGATAATCGCCCGCGTCGCAGATGCCGCCGCCAATGAGAATGACCTCCGGGCGGAAGAGGTTCACGAGCGAGCCGATTCCGTTGGCAACGTATTCGAGGAACTGGTTGACGACGGCCTTTGCCGTCTCGTCTCCAGAAATCGCGCAGTCAAAGATGATCTTTCCGTTGAGCTTTCCGCTGTTTGCGCGGGAAAGTTCGTGCAGGCAGCTCTCCGGGTGCAGCGCCATGGCGTCCTTCGCCTGCTGAATCAGCGCGACGACGGAACCGTATGCCTCGAGACAACCCAAGAGTCCGCAGGTGCAGGGCAGGCCGTTGTGCACGAGGATCGTGTGCCCGGGTTCCATGCCCATGCCGTCCGCACCGAGGTAGAGCTTGCCGTCCATGATCAGCCCGCCGCCAAGGCCGGTGCCGAGCGTAATCATGAGCACGTCCTTCTTGCCGCGCGCCGCGCCCGCCATCGCTTCGCCGACGACCGCGCAGTTCGCGTCGTTGCCAATATACACCGGAACCGGAATGTGCTTTCTGAGTTCCTCACGCAGCGGTGCGTTTCGCCAGTTGGTGTTGTTGGCAAACACGAGCAACCCCGAATGCGGGTTGATGCAGCTCGGCACGCCGACGCCCACGCACGGAAAATCCGCAAACGTGAGCCCGCACATGGCGGCGACGTCCTTTGCCGCCTGTGCCATATCGGCAACGACGACCTCAAACGGGCGTTCCGGCCCGGTTGGAATCACGTGCCGCTTGATGATGTTGAATTGATCGTCCACGACGCCGGTCTTGATGTCCGTGCCGCCCATGTCGATCGCCAGTCTGAATTTGGACATGAATCGTTCTCCTTAACCGATTAAACGCCGACGTGGCGGAGCGTTGCATCCACAAAGCCCTTCGCGCGCGGAATATCCTCTAGATCGAGATGCTCAATGATGAGCGGAATGTTCGGGTGGTCCACCGCGAGACGGCGCACATACAGGTCGTAGTTCAATATGCCGAGCCCTGCCGCGGGCAGCTCGACCGCGCCGGACCCGCGGAAGGTATGCGACTCGTCCGCGTCGATGTCCGCGTGTTTTTCCGAGGTGTCGGCGGCGACGGCGATGTCCTTTGCGTGCGCAATCTTCATGTAGGGCGAGAGACGGTCAAAGACATGGTTCAGCGTTCCGTCCACGTCTTGGATGGTCTTGTCGTCAAAATAGTTCGTGGGATCGCAGAGCAGTCCCAGCGCGGGGCTGTGCACCTCGCGGAACATGGTCTCGAGCTGCTCCACGGAACCGATGATGTTGTTCACGTAGTTTTCCACGATGAACGTGCTGCCCCAGTCCTCGGCGTACTTCGCGAGGTCCTTGATGATGTCGATGGTCTCCTCGAAGACGGCGGGACTTGCGTTCTTGTCGTGCCAGACCCAGTCGCTCTCGGTGTTGTAGGTGCCGGTTTCGCTCGCGACATACGGGCTGCCGAGGTCGCGCGCGTAGCGCAGCATCATCTTGAGAAAGTCGATGTTTGCCTTGCGCTTGACGGGGTCGGGATGGATGATGTTCGTGTAGCCGGACACGGCGACGACGGGCAGATTCGCGTCTCGAAACGCGTCCCGAATCCAGTGCGCCTTCTCCTTGGTGAGCGGTTCCTTCGTCGCGTCAAAGTCCTTAAAGGAGACGTCGAGCTGGACGCAGTTGAAATCGCTCGCCTTGATGCGGCGGACGACCTCGTCCAGAGCAAAGGGGTAGTATCCGGTGAAGATACCGACGCTGATCATGGTGTAATCCTCCTGCAATATGGTAAGAATTGAATGATCTGGATTGGGCAACGCCCCGTGGCGTTAGCGAATGATTTCGTCGAGCCGGATCGAGCGGCGCTCCGCAATGGAGCGGTAGCAGGCCTCGACGCAGGCGATGGTATACAGATTGTCCTTTGCGGAGATGGCCGGTTCGCGCCCCTCTTCGAGTGCGGTTAAAAGCCCCGCCATCGTGCCCTCGAACGCGTCCGGGAACCAGACGGTGTCCCATTTTGGTTCGACCCACTGCGGATGGCGTTTGCTCGTGAAGCGGAGCGTGCTTGGGCTGCGATCCGGGTACTTCGGCCAGCCGATGGTGCCCTCCGCCATGCCCTCGGTGCCCTCGACGCGCCACTTGATGTAGATGTCCTTTTCGCAGGGGTCTTCCGGCCAGGCCCAGACGTCGTCCAGCGAGGTCGCCATCAGGCCGTCCTCATACTGGAAGGTGTACTGCGTAATGCCGTCCACATGTGGAAACTTGCTGCGCGGGTCGGTGCGGCAGACGCAGGTGACCCATTCCGGATTGCCAAAGAGAAAACGGAAGGAATCCACGTGGTGAATGCCCATGCCGAAGATTTCCAGCTTGTCGTATTCGCGTAAAAACGGTTGCCAGTGCGGAATCGCGCGCATCTCAATGGTCGCGAGCACGGGCGTGCCAAGCTCGTTGGTGTCGAGCAGGTACTTCAGCGCGCGCATGGACTGGTCGCAGCGCATGTTGGAGTTGACGGCAATCTTCTTGCCGGATTCCTCGCCAACGCGGACGATCTCCCGCGCGCGTTCCAGCGACATTTCGATTGGCTTTTGGCAGAGAATGCCCTTGATGTGCGGCTGCTTGCAGGCCTCCTGCACGATTTCAAGCTGCTGATCCGGCGGAAACGCAACGTCGAGAATCTCAATCGACTCGTCGCGAATCAGTTCCCGCCAGGAGGGATATACTTTCTCGATGCCACGCTGCTGGGCAACCGCCGCGGCGTGCGCTTCGGTGCGCGAGGCGATGGCGATGGGATTGAACCCCGCGTTTTTATAAGAAACGAGGTGGCAGTCCGCCATGATGAACCCCGCGCCGACGCAGCCGATGCGCCAGTCCTTGCGGGCGGGCTTTGGATACGTTGTCGCGCGGACAAGCGCTTCGAGGATGTCGTGCTGTTCCATAAATGCAGTTCTCCTTACGCGATAAAAGGTTGGATGCGGGCGCAAACCGCGCCGTTAAGCGGTTGATGGACCGATGAAAACCAAGAGTGGGTACAAACGAAATCGTGGAATCGGCGGTGAAAGTTAGATTGGAACCCGTCGTTATGTCTCATACATATTGTACCGACCCGATCCGCAAATTGCAACTGATTGACGGAAGGAAAGTTGAAATTTTGTAAAAAACAGTCTTCATTTGATTTGTTGAACAAATCCATTGCAGGAATTTCGAACCTCTGCTATGATTGATTTGTATGGATCAATTGCGCATTTCCTGCGCGATTGCATCGCCACTTCTATTTTCGATCGAACGAAAGATCAAATCACACATTTCTATTCAGAAAGGGGTTCAAAACTTATGGAACGAACAAAGGTTGCTATTCTGGGCTGTGGTTTTATCGCCGAAATCCACGCATCCTCCTACAAGCGCTTTGTCCGCGACGCGGAGGTGGTTGCCGTCTACTCGCACCATCTCTCCAAAGCACAGCATTTTGCCAAGGAACTGGGCATTCCCGCCGCCTACGACGACGTGGACAAGCTGCTCGCCGAGGTGGACTGCGACGTCATCGACGTCTGCCTGCCGAACTATCTGCATCACGGCGTCTGCATCAAGGCCGCGAACGCGGGCAAGCACGTGATCGTGGAAAAGCCGCTCTGTCTCTCGCTTGCCGAGGCGGACGAGATGATCGCCGCCTGCAAGAAGAACGGAAAGCTCTTGATGTACGCCGAGGAGCTCTGCTTCGCGCCGAAGTATGAGCGCGTCCGCCACATCGTCGAGAGCGGCGCGGTCGGCAGCGTCTACATGCTGCGTCAGGCGGAGAAACACAGCGGCCCGCACAGCCGCTGGTTCTACGAGAGCGACAAGGCGGGCGGCGGCGTCATGATGGACATGGGCTGCCACGCGATTGCTTGGTTTTTGTGGATGCTCAAGGGCGCGACGGTGAAAAACGTCTATGGAAACTTCCTGAAGGTTATGCACGACACGGACGCGGAGGATCACGCGATTACGCAGATCGAGTTCGAGCGCGACGGCAAAACAGTTCTCTGCGTCGGCGAGGACAGCTGGGCCAAGCACGGCGGCATGCAGGACATGATTGAAGTCTACGGCGACAAGGGCGTTGCCTACTCCGACCTGTTCCAGGGCAACTCCTCGCAGATGTACAGCCTCGAAGGCTACGACTACGCAAGCGAGAAGGCGGGCGCGACGACGGGCTGGACGTTCCCGGTGTTTGAAGAGGCGTTTAACCAGGGCTATCCGCAGGAGCTGACGCACTTCATCGACTGCGTCCGCAACGACGCAACCCCGGTTTCGGACGGCGAGTATGGCAAGCGCGTACTGGAGATCATCCACGCGGCGTACACCAGCGCAAAGGAAGGCCGCAAGGTCGCCCTGCCGTATGCTTCCTCCGCGAAAAAACCTGTGGACAACTGGAGATGAAAACAATCGTATGATTCGATTTACGGACGACAAAGCCGTCGGAGAATTCATTGCCGGCGGCATCACTAAGATATTGCACCACAAGCCGGATGCGCTGATCTGCATTGCGGCGGGCACCACATCGTTTCCCGTCTTCGACGCGCTGCTGCGCCGCAAGGCGGAGGGCGACGTTTCGTTTGACCAGGCGTCGTTCATCGGCATGGACGAATGGCTCGGCCTGCCAATGGACGCGGACGGCGCAATGGCGGACTTTCTGCGCAAGAACTTTCTCGACGAAGCGGGCTTTCGGGACGTGTTTCTCTTCGACGGCATGGCCGATCCGCAGGGGGAATGCGATCGCGCGGAGCGGTTCATCGCCGAGCATGGAAACTTTGACGCAATCGTGTTTGGCGTTGGCGTCAACGGGCACGTTGCGCTGAACGAGCCGGGCGTGGACCCGACGCTGAGAACGCACGTAGCCGAGGTGTCCAGCGTTACCGCGGACGTTGCGCAGAAGTACTTCGAGGGGGAAACGCCCAAGCTGACCAAGGGCGTGACCATCGGCATTGGCAACGCGCGCGAGGCGCGAAAGCTCTATGTCATTGCGAATTCCCCGCAGAAGTGCCCGGTGGTCGAGCGCGCCATTGAGCTGCTCGCGCATGGCGAAACCACGGTGGAATTGCCCGCGAGCTTCGTGCTCAACCTGCCGCAGACGGAATTCTGCGTCACGGACGAGGTTTTTGGGGAATAAGGGGAGGGGGAATAGAATTCCCTTCTATAGGAGAAAAAGAAATCCGCAAAAAAAAAGAGCCGAAAGGCTCTTTTTTATTTGCTTAGTGTTTCTTCGAACTGTATTCTTTTGCGTAACGGAAGAGTTCGCGAACGTTCTCCGGCGGGGTGTCGATTTGCAGGTGGTTTGCGGGGGCGAGGATATATCCGCCGTTGTGGTACAGTGCGTCGATACGGGTTTCGACCTCGTGGCGAACGTCCTCAATCGTGCCCGGCATCGCCTTTTGCAGGTCGATGGCGCCATGGAAACAGAGCTTGTCGCCAAACATCTCCTTGATATGCGCGGAGTCCATGCCGGTTGCGAGCGGCTGGAGGGGGTTCAGGATATCGACGCCCGTCTCGATTAAATCCGGAATCAGCGGGAACACCGCGCCGCAGGTGTGGAAAAAGATCTTTGCCTTGGGTGCGCGCTCGCGAATGGCGGTGATGATCTTCTGGAAACGCGGCTTCTGATACTTGCGGTAAAGATCCGGCGAAACGAGCAGGCCGCCCTGGGTGCCGAAGTCCTCGCTGAGCTCAACGATGTCCACGTCCCCGTCGATCTCCTCGAGCATCATGTTGTACAGGTCGATCTTGACCTGCATGATCTTGTCGCAGATGGCGTTTGCCATGTCCTCGTCGGTCAACAGGTCGCAGAGGAAATTCTGGAAACCGCGGAGGTATCCGCCGTGCTCCAGAAAGCCCAGCGAGGTGACGAACTTGGCGGAGACGGCGAAGTCCGTGTGCTTGCGCAAGTACTGCACGCGCTCCTTGAGCCCTTCAACGCGGCTGCGGTCGGTCGTGTCCGGCCACTGCGTATGCGCGAACACCTCGTCCGCATCCTCCGCGTTTTCCAGCGGGGATTCGAGGCACTGCACCTCACCCGCATAGAGGCGGAGTTTCACGCCCCACTCGTCAATGTATGTGCCGTCCTGCGCGATGACGGTCGGGTGGCTTTTTGCGCTCTTGATCGAGATATGGCGAAAGTCCGTGTCAAACGCGTCCAGCACGCGCTCGTCGTAATAACTCGACGTGCGTCCGGAGCGGTAGGGCGGAATGTCGCCGACGATGCCGAGCATGTCCCGCACCTTGAAATAAAGCGCGTCCACCATGTTGCAGGTGCTGCCGCAGAGATCCATGGGCACGCGGTCCGTGTCCTGATGGTCGAGCGCGAGCAAAACGCGCTCGCGATGGGAAAGCTGATCCATGATGCTACCTCTTGTTCTCACGATTCAATATTCTGGGGTACAGCAAACAAACACGCAAGTAGGCGCGCCTCTTCGCGGGGAAGGTATTCGGGAAAATTACATGTACTGCTTCATGTAGCGGTAGGACTGCTTAATGCCGAGCTTGACGTCTTCCGGCGAGCCTTCAAACGCGCGATCCTCGATTTCGATGCAGGCAAACCCCTGATAGCGGATGTTGTTGAGCGCGGAGACAAACGCGCCGAAATCCACGCCGCCAAGACCCGGCAGCTTGGGCGAATGCCAGAGCGCGGGGTAGGAGAACACACCGTAGTCGTCCACCTTGTCCTGGTGGATCTGGATGTCCTTGAAGTGGACGTGGAAGATCTTGTCCTTGAACTCATAGAGCGGCTTGACGTAGTCCGCGCCAATGAGATAGGGGTGCGACGGGTCGTAGTTGAGGCCGAGGAAGTCCGAGGGAATGCGCTTGAACATCTCGCGCCAGATGTACGGCGTGCAGGCGAGGTTGTTGCCGCCCGGCCATTCGTTGACTGTGTAGAGCATCGGGCAGTTTTCAATGCCGATGCGAACCTTCTTCTGCTCGGCGTAGGCCACGATGGGCTTCCAGACGACCTCGTACTTGTCGAGGTTCTCCTCAACGGTCTTGGTCTTGTCCTTGCCGATGAAAGTCGTAATCATGTTGACGCCCATGAGCGCGGACGCATCAATCAGTTTATAAAGATGCGCAATGGCGACGGACGCTGCTTCCGCGTCGCCGTCCATGGCGTTTGGGTAGTAGCCGAGCGAGGAGATGGTGACGCCCTTCTTCGCGGCATAGTCGCGATAGTAGAGCAGCTTCTTTTCATCGCTCTCGTCGAGGTCAATGTGCGTAATGCCCGCGTAGCGGCGGACGGCTTTGCCCTTTGGCCAGCAGCAGACTTCCACGCAGGTGAAGCCGACGCCCGCGGCGTAATCGATCAACTGCTCAAAGGTGTCGTTGGGCAGAATGGCGGAGACGAGACCCAGTTTCATCATGCCGGTAATCCTCCTAATATCGTTCGTTTGGTTCGATGTTACAGCTTCGCGATCTGTTCGCTGAGGAAGCGGACGGCGGTGCGGATGTCCTCCGCGCCATTCTTTACCTCGCGCTCAATGGTCAGGTACCCGTCGTAGCCGACGTCCCGCAGCGCGCGGAGGTATTCCGGCCAGCGCACGTCGCCCTCGCCGAGCGGGGTTTCGATCAGTACGCCCTGGGACTGCATCCATTCGAGTCCGCCTTCGGCAAACCCGTGGTAGAATTGCTCCGCGTTGACGGGAATCAGGTTCTTGCCGTCCTTGGCGTGGGTGTGCACAATGCGCTTGTTCGCAATGCGGACGCCTTCCACGTGATCCACACCCGTGACCATGACGATGTTCGCGGGGTCGTAGTTCACGCCAACGCCCGCTCCGCAGTCGTCGATGAACGCGGAGAGCACGTCGATTGGCTCCGGCCCGGTTTCCACGGCGATCCAGCCGCCGTTTGCCGCGGCATAGGCGCCGAGTTCGGCGCAGGCGTCGCGCATGACGGCGTAGCGCGGGTTCGACTTGTCCCTAGGCACAACGCCGATGTGCGTGGTGACCACGTGGCAGCCGAGTTCCAGACCCAGATCGATGACCTGTTTGAGATAGGCGATCTTCTCCGGATTGTCCGCCGTCTTCTCCAGACCGTAGCCGCCGAGTTCGCCGCAGAGCGCCGTCACCGTCTGGTGGCAGTCGCTCAGTGTGCGCTTGACGCGCTGGAGTTCGTCCTTGCCGAGCGTGCGCGGGTCGAGCTGATCCGCGGCGTAGATCTGTACGCCGGTTGCCCCGCAGCGTTCGGATTCGCGAATACCTTCGATGAGGCCCACGCCGAACCAGTCGGCCAGCGTTGCGATCTTGAACATATCGTCTCCTTACTCGCCGACCTTGACCCAGCGATCCTTCTTTGCGCTCTTGATGACCGCATCGCAGAGTTCCATCTCGCGAAGGCCGTCCTCAAAGGTCGCAAAGTCGTGCTTGCTGGTGTCGCCCGCCTCGATGGCGGCGTAGATCGCCTTGAAGTTCTGCTTAAACGTATCGGGGAAGCCCTCGACGTGGCCGCCAGGATAGCTGATGGATGCGCGCGCCAGCGGGCTGAGAATCGAAGGATCCTTGGCCGCTTTCTGGTTGTAGGTTTCGCGGCGGCCAATCCAGAGCTCGTTGCTGTCCTCGCTGTCCCAGTGCAGCGAGCATTTGCTGCCGGAGACGGAGAGCTGAATCTGGTTCTTGCGGCCGGCAAACACCTGGCTGATCGTGCAGGTTCCGTGCGCGCCGTTGTTGAAGCGGAAGAGCACCGTGCAGTAGTCTTCGGTGTTGATTGGCTTTTCTTCGTAGTCCTCGGGACGCAGCGCCATGCCGGAGAAGGTTTCAATCGGCTTGAGCGGCTTCCTGCGAATCTTGTGGAAGGTTTCAAAATCCGCGAGCAGTTCGACCACGCGAAGGCCGGTTGCGGATTCCACCATGTCGATCCAGTGGGAACCAATGTCCGCAAACGCGCGGCTGTCCCCGCTGACTTCGGGCTCGAGGCGCCAGCTGTAGTCCGTGTCAAAGAACAGCCAGTCCTGCAGATAGCCGCCGTGAATGGTGCGGATGTCGCCGACTTCGCCGCTCTGAATCATGGACTTGACCTGCATAATCTGCGGATACCAGCGGCAGTTGAAGTTGACGCCGGTTACGATGCTGTGCTTCTTTGCGTAGGAGGCGAGCTTCTTCGCCTCGTCCAAGGTCTTGGTCAGCGGCTTTTCGCAGACGACGGAGATGCCGCGTTCCATGGCGTACATCGCCATTTCGTAGTGCGAGGAGTTGGGCGTGCAGATGTGCACGACGTCCGGCTTCTCCGTATCGAGCATCATCTTGTAGTCGTCGTATCCTTTCGGAACGAAATACGCGTCCGCCTTTGCCTGCGCGTTCGGAACGTCCGAAACAGCGACGACGTCAACGTTGCCGAGACGGCGGAGCGCCTCAATGTGCGCCGCGCCGATAAAACCGACGCCAATGACGCATGCTCTGAACTTCTTCATGGAACAGCCTCCTTATGCGAAATGCGAAATTTGAAGTGCCAAGAAAATTATAAGCGATACAGGAGCGCCGTTTCAAGATGTTGGAGCTAATTTGTATGATACTTTTTGAAAATATTTGTGTGGGACAAATAAACCACTTCCACCATCTTGTTACGTTTCGAACGAATACGGATTACAATGGATAACGACGGTCAACCCGCGCATTGAACATTTGTTCACCGGTGATGTAACATGTTACGGTGTGACAATTATAAACTGTAAACAAATTGCAATCATGATGACGGTTATCGACGGAAATCCAAGAAATAAGTGAAGAAACCCCTATAAAATCGAATGTATTTTCCGTTTCTCGCTTGCAAATCACTTGTCTGGTGATATACTACCTACAGTACATATTGGTATATTGTCCGATCTAATTGAACGCAATACAAATTGGAGCACCGTTTGATGACGCAGAGCGAGCGAATTAAAACCGCCCTTCCGGCGGAGCTGCGGGATCAGATCCTCCTTGAAATGCCATGCGGCGTATGCGCCGTTCGACAGGACGAGAGGGTCTCCTTTGCGTTTGCAAACGAGATCTTTTTTCAGATGCTGGGGTACGAAAACGAAGTGCAGGCGGAGGAGGAGGGCTTTCTCGGCCTGTTCGACCGAATGGAGCAGACCGCGTGCTGTGACGCGCGTCGCCGGTTTCAGGCGCTGTTCTCCGGCGCGGAACAGACCGCGTTGCTCGAAATCCGCCTGCGGAAACGCGATGGTGAAGCGGTATGGGCCATGCTGCATGCGCGCCGGATGACGACGGACGAACCGCTGCTACTCTGCGCTTGCATGGACATCAGCGAGCGAAAAACGATTGAGGAAGAGCTGCGTTTTCGCGAGGAGGAATACCGGGTCGCGATTCAGCAGAGCGACAAGCTCGTCTTTCGCTACGACATTTCCTGTAAAACGATTCATCTTTCCCCGGAGCTTGCGCAGCTGTTTCATGAGACGGTCATTCCGGATGCGATTACGCGGATTGAACACAGTGGCATCATCAGTCCCGCCAGCATGGACGCTTATCGCGACCTCTGCGCAATGATTCAAAGCGGCGCCGTCAAGACCGGCAGCGCAATCCTTCAGTTTAAATTGGGCATGGACGCGACATCGTACGAATGGTACCGCGTGGTGTACTCGCTGATCTATCGCGAGGATCAAACACCCGCGCAGGCCGTCTTCTCCATGCAGAATGTCTCCGAGCAGCACGAGCGAGAGGTCGCCTACAAGCGCTGGGAGCAAACCTACGCGGCAATGTCGCTGGATAAAACCGCTTACATGGAGTTTGACCTGACGCAGAATCGGTTGGAGCTGCAAAAAGGCGGGCTGATTGAGCGGTTCCCGTCCCAGGAGGAGCAGACGCTGGAAAGCGCCATGCAGTACTTTATGGAACAATGGGTGCATCCGGAGGATCGGGAGAAACTCTGCGACTGCATTGCGCGCGACCGGCTGCTGGCCGCGTATTTTCGCGGGGTGACGCCGGAGAAGGTCGACTATCGGCATCTGCGGAGCAACGGAACCTATGAGTGGGTGCGCTTCAGCGTTCAGATGCTGCCGGACCCGTACTCCTCGAATATTCGCGTGTCGCTGCTGCTGCGGGACATTGACGCGCGAAAGCGCGAGGAACTGCACCTGCAAAACCAGCTTCGGTCGGACCCGCTGACGGGCGCGCTGAACCGGAGCGCGTTCATTGCGCAGGCAGACTCCATCTTTGCCGAAGGAACCAATGGAAAACACGCGCTGATCATACTGGACGTGGACCATTTCAAACAGGTGAACGATTGCTTTGGGCATGGGTACGGAGATCGCGTGTTGATTCGGGTGGCGGAGACGCTGCGCGCGGCGCTGCGCGCGGACGATCTCGTCGGTCGGCTTGGCGGGGACGAATTTTTAGTGCTGCTTCGGAACGTGTCGAAAAAGGAGATACTGGAAACCAAGCTGAACAATATTCGCGAATTGCTCTTTCAGCGCGTCAGCGAGGACAAGATCGTTTCCTGCAGCCTGGGAGCCGCGGTGTTTCCGGGTGACGGAACAACTTTTGACGAGCTGTATCGAAAGACGGACATCGCGCTGTATGCGGCAAAGAACGCGGGCCGAAACTGCGTTCGCATCTATCAGGAGGAGATGAGTCCGCCCATCAAACTGTTTGAAGCGGAACATCTTCCTTAACAACAGAATCGTCTCTTACGGAAGTGACCCGCCGCGATGCACATGAAATGCAAAAAAAACGGCGACGCGAAAGCGCCGCCGTTTGTATTTGCGGTATTTGAGTTGGCGTCAGTGAATAATCACCGTGCGATTGCTGCCGGAGCGGTCGCCGCCGCTTTGCAGCGCGCCCCAGAGGGTGAACACACCGTCCGCTAATAGGCTTGCGCCGCCAACGATGGTTGCTACGCGGACCGCCGTAAAGGGATTAAACAGCAACAGTATGCCGAACACCATCGTGACAAACGACGTAACGATCAGCGCAATCCAACCCTTGTCGCCAATGAGCCGGAGGTTCAGCGCAATCTGCAAGCGCAGCACGCTGTCGACGATGACCGCAACGCCAATGACGGTTGCCAGCAGCGCGACCACGGCGTTTGCCCGAAACAGCAGAAACAGCCCGAGCATAACGCAGGCGATACCAAGCGCAACGCCGATCTGCACGCCGGAAAGGTGCTCCTTGCGTGAAAAGAAATCAATGATGCGGTAGCCGCCGTAGAGCACCGCCGCCGCGCCGATTGCGTAGATGACAATCTGGCGTGCAACGTCGGGCCAGATGACGAGCAGCAGCCCGATTACGAGATAGACAACGGCCGAAAGAATCAGCGCTTTTTGAATCGGTTTCGTCATGGTTATTTCCTCCCCATCGCTGCCTTCATCATACCAGTACGCCTGCTGGTTTGCAAGTGCGGCGCGTACCGGGAAGCAGCCGTTTTCGATAAAGATTTCGCCGTTTTATGGCGCTTTTGGCGTTAGAATGCCGTTCTCCGTGAGAAACGCGGTCAGGCACTCCGCATAGGCCACGGGGTCCGCGTGGTAACAACCGGCGTGCGACGCGCCGGGGAACGCCCGCTTCGCTTTCGCGCCGGGTTTGGCGTCGTAATTTTCCGCCAGCATGGAGAACGGAACCAGCTCGTCCGCGTCCCCGTGGATGAACAGCATCGGCAGTGATTCGCAATTTTGCAGCCCATGTTTTGGCACGACGCTGCCAAAGAACACACCGCCGCGTAGCCGCGAAAACAGGCTTGCGAACGCCAGCACCGGAAACCAAGGCAGATGGAACCGGTGCGTCAGCGCGAAGCGGAGTTCCGCTTTGAGGTCGCTGTAGCCGCAGTCCTCAACGACGAACGACAGGCCGGGGTATTGCGGCGCGTGCAGCAGAACGGTTGCCGCGCCCATGGACTCGCCATGTGTGCCGAGGATCGCGTCCGGGCCAAAGCGCTCCCGCGCCCAGTCGCAAACCGCGGAGAGGTCGCGTGCTTCGTTTAGCCCCATTGTGGTCAGCGCGCGGTCGGACAAGCCGTGATTCCGGTGGTCGTAGAGCACACAGTCGAAGCCGAGCGAATGGAAGATGGAGGCGTATTTGATTCCGCCGAGCAGACAGTAGGTGTAGCCGTGGACAATCACCGCGACGCGGGGTTTGCCGTCGGTAAACACGCTGGCGCCCTCGTGGGGCCAGACTGCGGCGTGCAGGTTGTAGCCAAAGGGTGAGGGAATCGTAAATTCCTCCAGCCGAACATTCTGTTCAAACCATTCGCGCGTAAAGTGTCCGCGCTTCTCCTCCTCGTCAACAATGGTGTCGTATGGCCAGTTCTTTGGGCGGAGAATCATGGAGGAGACCTTCCAGCCGATCAGGCCGGAAAGTACGAGCGCCGCCGCCAGCAGCGCCAGAAGCACATAGAGCAACGTGAGCAAAGTTTCGCCTCCCAACGGTTACTCCGGCTCGCACAATAGTGCGGTCACGCCGGAGAATAAAACTGTATGCTTCTATTATACACATATTTATGTACGGCGCTTGAACAATACGCGACAAATGTTGTCCATTTCGTCTTTAAACTGCAAGAAAACGCCCCCACGATGATTTCGCGGGGGCGTCGGGTGGCACTATGGAACCGTTCGGAAGGTTAGTCTTTCAGTGCGCGGTCAAGGACGGCCTTGACGTCCGATTTTTCGGCGTGGCCTTCGTGAATCTTCTGGTCGCCCATGTAGAAACAGGGGACATACCAGTAGTCGTACTTCGCGGCGAGTGCCTTCTCGGCGGACTCGTCGATTCGCTCGATCTCCACATCCTTGTAGCGGCTGTCCTCCGAGCAGAGCTCTTCGATGCAGCGCGCGGCGAGGCGGCAATGCGGGCAGCTGGGCAGATAAAAATACGTTAATTTCGACATAAAACATCCTCCGTTTCAAATGGTTTTTTAGTTTTGTTCCGGTTTTCTTATTCTTTATCCTGTAAACGTTGATAAAGCTGCAGCAGCTCTTGCGGCGTGAGCGCTTCCGCGCGGACGTCCTGCGCAAGACCGAGCGCTTGCAACGCATCCGGCAGACAGTCGTCCTTTTGCAGCGCGTTGAACAGCGTCTTTCGCCGCATGGAGAACGCCTGCTTGACCCAGCCGAGGAAGTTCGCCGCGTCGTCAACCGGCACTCTGTTTCGAGCGAGACGAACGACGACGGAATCCACCTCCGGCGGGGGATTGAAGCAGCTGCGCGGCGCGCGCACGGCAATTGCCGCGTCATAGAAGCACGTCGTGAGTACGGATACCGGCCCGTAGACGCGACCCTTCGGTTTGGCGAAGAATCGGTCCGCCGCTTCCTGCTGCACCATCAGCGTCAGGCTTTCCGGCACGAGCGAGAGGAGCCGCAGCACGATGGGCGTGGTCGCATAATACGGCAGGTTGCCCACCGCGTGCCAGGGTTCGCTGCCCATCAGCGCGGGGATGTCCGCGTCCAGCACGTCCGCGTGCACTAGATGCAGCTCGTCGCCAAAGCGACCGCGAAGTAGCTCGCAGAGTCGTCCGTCCATTTCGACCGCGGCGAGAAACGACGAGCGGCGTAACAGCCCTTCCGTGAGCGCGCCGGTGCCGGGCCCGACTTCTAGAACACGCTTGCCTTCGATCTGCGCCGCGTCGAGAATTGCGCCGATGACGGCATCGTTCGACAGAAAATTCTGACCAAGCGCCTTGTTTGGCACAAAGCCTTCGGGAAGCAGATTGGACTTCGAGCGTTCTTTTTCCATATCAAATATCATAGACGCAAGGTTTGAAAAAAGATAGTAAGAAAGTTACAAAATGCGCAGGAAACGAGAACGGTCTGCGCAAACTCGAACACAAAATCAAAGAAAACTGTAAAATACATTCCACAGAATACAACTTGGTGTTGCCGAACGAGGACGATTGTGCCATAATAGCAGGCAAAGGCGGACCACTTCCGCCGCATGTCCAACGAAGCAAATCGCACGGATCATTCGAAACACATTTCGAAAGGAAGAACCATATATGCCGAAATATCTGCTTGCTCTCGATCAGGGAACGACCAGCTCCCGAGCCATCCTGTTTGACCTCACCGGAAAAATCATCAGCAGCGCGCAATATGAGTTTCGCCAGATTTATCCCGGCGCGGGCTATGTGGAGCACGATCCATTCGACATTCTGGAAACCCAGAAGCAGGCAGCGGCGGACGTATTGAAGCGCGCCAACATTCAGCCCGGCGAGATTGCGGCCATCGGCGTGACCAACCAGCGCGAAACAACGATTGTTTGGGACAAGGCGACGGGGCACCCGGTGTATAACGCCATCGTCTGGCAGTGCCGCCGCACCGCGCCGCTCTGCGAAACGCTGATTGCGGAGGGCTGGAGCGACTATGTGCAGCAGACGACGGGCCTGCTCATCGACGCATATTTTTCTGGAACGAAGATTCGCTATATTCTCGACCACATTGAGAACGGCCAGCAACGCGCGGAAAACGGCGAGCTACTCTTTGGAACGGTCGACACTTGGCTGATTTGGAACCTCACGGGTGAACACGTGACGGACTACTCCAACGCCTCGCGCACGATGCTGTTTGATATCCATTCGCTGGACTACGACGAAAAGCTGCTGCAGCGTCTGAACATTCCCCGTTGCATGCTGCCCAAGGCACTGCCTTCCAGCCATGTATACGGAACGGTGCTGCCGCATCTGCTGGATCTGGAAGTGCTGGGCGGCGTTCCGGTTGCGGGCGCGGCGGGCGACCAGCAGGCGGCGCTGTTCGGGCAGGCTTGTTTTGAACCAGGCACGGCAAAGTGCACCTACGGCACCGGCGGTTTTCTGATGATGAACACCGGAAAAACGCCGATTATGAGCAGGAACCGCCTGCTCACGACGATTGCCTGGGGGATTGAAGGCCGCGTGGAATACGCCCTTGAGGGCAGCATCTTCAACGCGGGCAGCTCGATTAAATGGCTGCGGGACGACCTTGGCCTGATTTCCAGCGCGCGCGAGATCGACGTGTTGGCGGAGTCCGTGCCGGACGCGGGCGGGGCATACTTTGTCTCCGCGTTCACCGGCCTCGGCGCGCCGCACTGGGACATGTACGCCCGCGGCGCGATGCTTGGGCTCACCCGCGCAACGACCAAGGCGCATTTTGCCCGCGCGGTGCTGGAGGGAATTGCCTATCAGGTGCGCGATCTGGCGGAGACCATGGAGAAGGACGCCTGCGTTCCGCTCGCGGAGCTCAAGGTGGACGGCGGCGCTTCCGTTTCCAATATCATGATGCAGATTCAGGCAGACCTGCTCAATACACGCGTGAACCGCCCGCGCTGCGTGGAATCCACTGCTCTGGGTGCGGCGTGCCTCGCCGGGCTTGCGGTCGGCGTGTTCACGAGCACGAAGGACATCGCCGCGCAGTGGGAGAGCGAACGCGTATTTACGCCACAGATTGACGAAGCGGAGCGCGAGAAACGCCTGATTGGCTGGCGGCGCGCGCTGGAACGCGCGATGAACTGGGAGGAAAAATAGGCGATTGAGCGGTCGTCCTTCCGATCCGATTTTGAAGGAAGCATCTGCCGGATTTCGACGCAGAAAACCCTTATCTTGCGGTCGAAATTCCGGCATAATACACGATCTGGGATGTTGACTTTTCCCTGCAAACTCTATAGAATAAGTACTGCTACTGTGGAGTCGCATGGGTAACGCATGCCCGATTCACGGTGGGTTTCGGTGCGGATTTTGCCTCGTGGCGCCGCTCGAAATACCTCCCTTGCCGGAGCACCGACGGCAACAGATGCATTCGATGCGCGGGTGTAGCTCAGTGGCAGAGCTCCAGCTTCCCAAGCTGGCTATGTGGGTTCGATTCCCATCACCCGCTCCAGCATCAAGATCAATGGTGCACAAATAACTTTGCCCGCTGCCGTTACAAAAATCCGCATGCGGGTAACAACAGATTTTATTAGGAGGATTGTTTGTAATGGCAAAGGCAAAATTCGAACGCACAAAGCCGCACGTCAACATCGGCACGATTGGCCACGTTGACCACGGCAAGACGACGCTGACGGCGGCGATCACGATGGCACTGGCGCAGGTAAACGGCGCAAAGGCCATGCGCTACGACGAAATCGACAAGGCGCCGGAAGAAAAGGCTCGTGGAATCACGATCAACACCGCACACGTTGAGTACGAGACGAATGCGCGCCACTATGCGCACGTCGACTGCCCAGGTCACGCGGACTATGTTAAGAACATGATCACCGGTGCGGCCCAGATGGACGGCGCGATTCTGGTTGTGAGCGCGGCGGACGGCCCGATGCCGCAGACCCGCGAGCACATTCTGCTTGCCCGTCAGGTTGGCGTACCGTACATCATCGTGTTCATGAACAAGACCGATCAGGTCGACGATCCGGAACTGCTCGAGCTCGTCGAAATGGAAATCCGCGAACTGCTGACGACCTACGAGTTCCCGGGCGACGAAATCCCGATCGTCAAGGGCAGCGCGCTGCTGGCGATGGAAGCCCTGATTGCAGGCAAGAAGGCGATTGAAGCGCCGGAGTGCAAGTGCCTGTTTGAGCTGATGGACGCGGTGGACAGCTACATCCCGACGCCGGAGCGCGCCGTGGACAAGCCGTTCCTGATGCCGGTCGAAGACGTTTTCACGATCACGGGCCGCGGCACGGTTGCCACGGGTCGCGTCGAGCGCGGAACCGTCAAGGTTGGCGAGACCGTCGAAATCGTTGGTCTGACCGAAGATACGCGTTCGGTTGTTGTGACCGGCGTTGAAATGTTCCGTAAGCAGCTGGATCAGGCGATCGCGGGCGACAACATTGGTCTGCTTCTTCGCGGCGTGCAGCGCGCGGACATCGAGCGCGGCCAGGTTCTGGCCAAGCCGAACTCGATTCACCCGCACACCCACTTTGTGGGTCGCGTGTACGTGCTGAGCAAGGAAGAAGGCGGCCGTCATACGCCGTTCTTCTCGGGCTACCGTCCGCAGTTCTACTTCCGCACGACGGACGTGACGGGCACGATCGAACTGCCCGCGGGCGTTGAGATGGTTATGCCTGGCGACCA
>JAYFPQ010000145.1:0-5898 GCA_034927595.1 Christensenella sp. | reverse complement strand
GACAATCAGACCGTAGTCCGCGCGCGCCCACTTTGTTCCGAATCGGATATCGCTCACACCAGCCGCTCCTTTCGTCTGCGAATCGCGCCCAGCGCGTCGTCCATGGCCGGCGCAAGCCAGCCGATTGTCGCCCCCGTGTCCGCGACCAGCTGCATCCCGGCCAACTGCGGCAGATACCGCCGCACTTCACCAATCAGCACATCCAGCTTCTGGGAAAGCAAGTCGCTCGTGCCACCGATGCCGATGCTGCTGGGCAGATTCGTCAGCACATCGATCGCACCCACATCCACGCTGGTCGGAATCGCGCTCTGGATCTGCTTGTTGACGTCCTCCATTGCGCCCGTGAAGCCAACGCCGACGCTATCGCCCATGTTCTCGCCGATCCCGACAAATACCTTGGACGGCGACGCAATGCCGAGCGCTTTCTTCGCGCTTTTCACAATGCCGGAGAAGAAATCCCGCACCTTTGAAGCTAGCCAAGAGGCCATGCTCTTGATGCCTTCCCATAGACCGCTGACGATGTTCTTACCGATCTCGATCATGGACGACACCGACTGGCCGAGTCCGTTCAATATTGCGGAGATGATCTGCGGTAGTGCGGCGATCAGCTGAGGGAGCGCCTTGATCAGACCAAGAGCGAGCTGAACCGTCAGCTGTATGCCCATAGTCATGATCATCGGCAGATTCTGTGTGATGAAGTTGATGATTCCCGTGATGAGCTTCGGCAGCGCTTCAATCAGCTTCGGAAGCGCTCGGATGATACCCTCCGCTAAACCCTTTACGATCGAAAATGCCGCATCCAGTATCTTGTCCATGTTGTCGAACAGTGTTTCGCAGATCAGCAGCACCGCTTCAATGATTGAGGGAATCAACGTCGGCAACGCTTCTCCAATGCCCTGCACGAGCGACGCAATCATCTGAATCGCGGCTTCGACCAACGCAGGCAGCATGTCGACGATCCCCTGCGCGAGGGTGGTGATCAGTTGCACCGCGCCGTCCGTAAACTGCGGAAGTGCCGTGATCACACCCTGCAGCAGCGTCATGACAATGCCAGACGCGGCGGAGATCAATGTCGGCAAATTCGCCGCCAGCGCGCCGCCGATCGCGCTCACAATGCTCATGCCAACCTGCACGAACTGCGGTAGGCTGCCGAGAATTAGATTAGCGATCCCGCCGACCGTTTCGCCAAGCACGACGGTGATCTTGTCGAAATCGCCGCCCGCTTCAGCAAGTCCCGAGGTGAAGTCGCCGAGCAGAGAAACGCCATCGTCCGCAAGCGTCTGCAGTTGCGGGAGCAGCACCGTTCCCATGACCCGCTGCGCCGCTTCCGAGCCTTGCTTTAGCCGTTGCACGGAATCATCGAACGCGCCGAACTTCGCGATCGTATCTTCGCTCAGCACCGCGCCCATGCGTTTCGCTTCGTCCGTTAGTGCGGCAATACCCTCGCTGCCCTGCGCAATCAGCGGATTCAGATCCTGTGCGCTCTTGCCAAATAACTGCATGGCCAGCGCGTCGCGCTCTGTTTCATTCGCCACCTGCCCAAGCGCGTCGATGGCATCCCAATAAACATCTTCGCTGTTTCGAAGCGTCCCGTCTGCATTGGTCACCGATACGCCTAAACGGTCGTATGCCTTGGCAAACTGCTCGCTGCCGCCGGCGGCGTTAGACATCGATTTCACGTTCTTCGCCATGGAGCCGGTCATGGTCTCCAGCGACACATCCACAAGGTCGGCAGCATAGGAATACGCCTGTAGCCGCTCCACGCTCATACCGGTAATGGAACTTTGCGTCAGCATTTCATCCGCATATGCCGCTGTATTGACCGTCATATCGACAAGCGCTTTGCCAGCAGCCACCGCCGCGGTACCGATTGCCACCATGGCCGCGCCGAGCGCTACCCCAATCCCTTTGACGACCGAACCGAGCTTGTCGAATCGCCCACCCGCATCGTCCGCTTGATTGGCTGACTGTTTGATCTCGTCACCGAATTCGTCCGCCTGCTTACCGGCAGAATCTAGCCCGCTCGCAGTGCTTTCCAGCGCGGTTTCGTTCGCGCCAAGCTCGCGCTCCATACCGTTGAGAGCGGCTTTGGCGTTGTTGAGCTGAACCTGCCATGCCTGCGTGCGCTTGTCGTTCTCCCCAAATGAAGAAGCCGCGTTCTGCAACGCGGCTTCGAGAGTTTCTACCTTATCTTTCTGAGCATCGATCTCTTTTCGCAGGACTTGGTTTCGAGCGGTCAGTGCACCAACTGATTTATCTTGTTTATCGAACTGGGAGGTGACGAGATTCATTTCGCTCCCGAGCACCTTGAACGACTGGTTGATCTCGGAAAGCGATTTTCGGAAGGCTTGCTCTCCTTCAATTCCAATCTTGAGTCCAAAATCGCTTGCCAATGGATCACCTCCCTATGCTAACGGCACAAAAAAACGACCCGAAGGTCGTCATATGCTGCACGAAGCACCTTTTTTGCTGCTATTCTTTTGACAGCATTTCTATTGCCTTATTATACTTTTCTACTCGTTCTGCGTCCTGAGCCGTGACCATGTTCAATCGAGTCTGGTCGGAATTGTGATGCAAATCGGCCAGCTTTACTTTTCTGGCGATTGGATCCGCGCGGATTGCTTGCACATATTCCAAATAGGGAACGGAATCATCATGGCAAAGCAACCTCAGTGCTGCAATTTGCCGATCCGATATGCCCATCTGCGTCAGGTCTTCTACATTGATATCCGTGTCTTCCAATACATCATGCAGCAGTGCGACTACACATTCGTCCTCAGACTCCATGGATTCCGCAACGTGTAAAGGATGGGTGATATACGGCAGCCCGGATTTATCATATTGTCCCCGATGTGCATCAAACGCAAACAGAATCGCGCGCTTCGTCAGTGGCGTGTAAACCATATGAATGCTCCTGAAAACTTACTATATTCCCGCCGGAATAACGTTATCAATATAGCACTCCATGGCCGGTTTGACAATTCCTTGGAATTGCTTGTATACTTCCCACTGGTCTAGTAGCGCTCCAAGCGGCATGAGCCAAACATCTCGTTCCGGCCGCCCTAATAGTGTCACCCCGTAGAAGATCAGTCGGGCAAACAGCTCTTCGTCGCTTGCCCGACCGGCACGTTTTTTGAGGGTTGCGCCTCGCTTTCAACGTGACGCGCAGTTCCCTTGACCATCGCTTCCATGATCGCGGCTTTGTAGCCGGAGAGATCCAGTGGTGTGGTGAGCAGCTCGACTGCTTCCTCGGTCAAAAGTTCACGTTTACTGTCCGGCTCTAGCAAATTATGCACGAGCGTGCTCTGGTTTGCGAGCAGCGTGATCAGCCATACCACCTCATCCAGCGCCAGCTCGAAATTCTCCGCTTTCATGAGCTTGTCGCCCAGATGTTCCAATCCACCATAACGCTTCGCGATCTCTTTGGTCGCGCGGGTGGTCAGGAGCATTTCATACTCCCGATTTCCGATTTGGATCATCGCGCCTCTGTCGTTTCCCATGTGTTAACCCACCGCAGCAAATGTCGGCTCGTAGACCTGCGTGTACCAACCGGAGATAACCGCCGGCGGTACATTTAGCGCGCCTTCGTCCACTACACACTTCCAGGGATGCTTGCCCTGACCGTCAAGCTTATTACGGCGCATAATCGTTCCCTCGATCGTCGGCGTCGAGAAGGTGATATTCTCGCCCTTCGTCTGTAGCTTCGTAGATGGAACACCGAAGATCACGCGGTATACCCAAAAATAACGATACTTTCCCGTACTCAGTTTTGCTCGGAACCCGACTGCTACGGGTGATCCGCCGTTCTCGCTCTGCGAGATCAATACCTTATTGTCGTCAATCTGTGCGCCTGTGAGATCGCTTGCAACAGATGCGCCAATATCATCCACACCGAGCGTGATTTTCCCGTCCTTGAATTCTTTTACGACCGCGACCGTCCCGTCGTCGGCGTACAGTTTCGCTTCGTTGATCTCTATCTCAAGATCCGCTGTCATGCCCTTCCCCAGCGGCAAAGGCGTCCCGTATGTTTCATCACCATTGGCATCTTCGGTGATTGTCGCATAATATAACCGGTCAAAACCGATCGATGGCATACACTATACCTCCTTAAATTCTTTTTCGCGAGCTACGTCCACTGAGTAATGGTGATACTTTGTCTCATCTTCATATCCGACATACCGCCGCTCCGTCACCAGAAAGCCCGCCGATAGGAGCATCCGTACAAGCAGATCCTTTGCGGCTCCATAGTTGCCTTTTGAGAAGAGCGACAGCCGAGCTTCCTCAATGTTCATGCCCGGCGCATCGTCGGAAAACAGTGAGAAATGCTCCGAAATCGGCGTAATTACGACGTACTCTGTCGGTGCTGACGTTGAGAAAACGCCGGTCTCCACAGGAAGTCCGGCGCTCTCGACAATCGCATTCAGTTCTTTTAACATGCTCATGGCAGATTCAGCTCCTCTTTCATGACGCGCTGCATCTGCTCAATGCACGGTTTGCGGCTAGAGGACTTGGTCTGCTTTAGAAACGGCTTCGGTGGCTGACCATGCTTTCCATACTCCAATACGTTGGCGAGCATGGCGTTACTGACGACGCCGCGTCCCTCCGAAAAGCCCACTTTAACGTCGAAATTTCCGTCGCGATCCAGCTTCGCGGGTGACACGCCGAGCGACGCGACAAGCTTGCCGGTAGAACGGGATTTAGATTTCGTACCTCGACCGATGGCCGCTTGCAGGTTCGATTTCATTTTCTCCATTACGACCTTACCACCCGTCGCGAGTGCTTTGGGAATCGCCGCGTCGAGCGCGTTACCCATTTCGGCAATTTGATTGAGGAAATCGTCAGGCATCTGAATCTTCACCTTACCCATCCGCTATCACCCGTTTCGCCAGAACTTCGAGATACATACCTCTGCCCTTCACATCCTCGACGGACGTGATTTCAAAGCGATCATCGCCGCAAAGGATCACATGCGCCGTGGTTACGGATAGCCCCGGGATGACACGAAATTGGAACGAATCCGTTGCCTCCGAAAAGGAGGCACGGTTGACCCATTTCTGAGACCCGTGACGTCCTTCCCGATAGGCATGGATGGATGCGAGAATACTGTCCGATTTAACTGCGAAACCTTCATCGTCTTTGGTAACGACCACTTCCGCAACGGATACGTGTGTGTTCATTTTGCCATAGCTCACGAACCCACCTTCCAATCCCGATCTAAGCGTAAAAGTGTGTTTACTACAGCCCATGTCTGCTGACCCGCCTGTACATTGTCCGCAAAGAACCCGCCCGTGCTACCATCCCGGCTCTCCTAGAAATGAGAGGCGAGCATGATCACCGCAGTTTCGGTCGTTGGCGGCATAACCGCTGCTTCATAGGTTCCGGCGGTCAGGTGCTGGTAGCTCTCCGCATATGAAACGGCAGCGTCGATCAGACGCTGGAGGAGTTCATCATCGGCTTCATGCGTCAGAATCAGATTCGCCTTGACCTTAGTCAACAGCGTCGCCATCTCACATCGAACCCGGCTGATCTGCCGCCATGATACCGGCGCTCTTGAGCTTCAGCAGAAGCGCGTTGAAATCGCTCTTGAGGTCGGCGATTGTCGTTGCGGCACTCTCCGCTTGATTCGTCGCCTGATACACGCTGCCGACCGTCTCCGTGGTAGCGTATCCCGATTGCAGGCCAGTGACGGTGGCGGTACCCAGCACCTCCAGAGTACCGCCAATCACCAGCCGATCCCCGCCATCGGTGAGGTAGTTCTTACAGTTGCGGGTCATATCTCCCGCCGGAGTCTCAATGATCTCCATATACCCTCCATTACGCTTTCTGCTGCAGGACCTTGATCGCTTCGGGCAGAATCAGCTTACCGTCGAGCCGCTGCGATGCGAGGAAACCGATCTG
>JAYFPQ010000113.1:0-27872 GCA_034927595.1 Christensenella sp. | reverse complement strand
CTCTCGACGAGAAGCTCGGCTACGTCGGCGAGATTGTCGCCATCCACCCGGAACCCATCAGGGATTTGCTCGAGAAGGGTTATATCCCTGTGGTCTCCACGCTCGGCTGCGACAAGCAGGGCAACGTATACAACATCAACGCGGACACGGCGGCGGCCAGCATCGCGGGCGCGTTGCAGGCTGAGAGCCTGATCAACATGACGGACACGAAGGGCGTCCTCCGGGACGCGAACGACCCGCTCTCGTTGATCCCCCGCCTCTCGCTCAGCGAAATCTCCGTGCTCCAGCAGAGCGGCGTGATTACGGGCGGCATGATTCCCAAGCTCGAGTGCTGCGCGCACGCGGTCAAGCAGGGCGCGAACCGCGCGTTCATCATTGACGGACGCCTGCCGCACGCGATTTTGATTGAAATGCTGACGGACGAAGGCATTGGCACCATGGTCACCGCCTGACCAATACCGAAAGGAACCGGAGCGCCGGCTTCCGGTCAACGACACGAGGAGGAACGATACATGACGAATCAGGACGTGATACAACTCACGAACGAATACATTCTGGACTCTTACAAGCGCTTTCCCATCGCGCTGGAGCGCGGCGAACACGCAACACTCTACGACTTCGAGGGAAAGAGCTACATCGATTTCTCCAGCGGAATCGGCGTTTGCTCGCTGGGCTATGGCAACGAGAATTGGCTTTCCGCCATCACGGCGCAGGCGAAAAAACTGCCGCATACCTCGAACCTCTACTACACCGAGCCCGCGGCGAGCGCGGCAAAGCTGCTCTGCGAGCGCACCGGCATGAAGGGCGTGTTCTTCTGCAACAGCGGCGCGGAGGCAAACGAAGGCGCGATTAAGCTCGCCCGCAAGTACTCGTTCGACAAATTCGGCGCGGGGCGCAGCGACATCGTCACCCTGAGCCATTCCTTCCACGGGCGCACCATTACGACCCTCGCCGCAACGGGGCAGGACGTGTTCCACAACTTCTTTTTCCCGTTTACCGAAGGGTTCCTCTACGCGGAGCCGAACGACGTTGCCAGCGTAAAGTCCGCCTGCAGCTGCGGAACGGTCTGCGCGGTGATGATGGAGCTGATTCAGGGCGAGGGCGGCGTGCTGCCGCTCGACCAGGCGTTTGTGCAGGAGGTCTACAGCTTCTGCAAGTCCCGCGACATCCTGCTGATCATCGACGAGGTGCAGACCGGCGTCGGTCGCACGGGTTCGCTCTTTTGCTACCAGCAGTTCGGCATTGAGCCGGACGTGGTCAGCTTTGCCAAAGGGATTTCGGCCGGACTGCCGTTTGGCGGCATTCTGGCAAACGAGTCCTGCGCGGGCGTGTTCTCACCCGGCACCCACGCGACCACCTTTGGCGGAAACCCGATCTGCGCGGCGGGCGCGGTTGCGGTGCTCAACGAGATGACACCGGAATTTCTCGCGGATGTGGCACAAAAAGGCGCGTACCTGCGCGAGACCATCGCCGGCTGGAACCTGCCGGTCGTGTCGAGCGTTCGCGGGCTGGGGCTGATGATTGGCATCGGCGTGACCTGCTCCCATCGCGACGCGGTGGTTCAGCTTGGCGAACAGGGTTTGCTCGCGCTGACGGCGGGCGCGGATACCATCCGCCTCATGCCGCCGCTGACGATCTCGAAAGCGGAGATCGACGCGGGGCTTGCGATTTTAAAACAAACATTGACTGATTTTTCATCCAAATAAAGAAACAGGAGGCGAAGAACATGAACCTGAAGGGCAAGAGCTTTTTAAAGCTGCTGGACTTCACGCCGAACGAGATTCAGGAACTGCTCAATCTCTCGGCAGAACTCAAGGCGAAGAAGAAAGCGGGCGGCGCGCACGACACGCTGCGCGGCAAGAACATTGCGCTGATCTTTGAGAAAGCCAGCACGCGGACGCGATGCGCCTTCGAAGTCGCCGCCTTTGACCTCGGCATGCACACAACCTACCTCGACCCCTCCGGCTCGCAGATCGGCAAAAAAGAGAGCATCAGCGACACCGCGCAGGTGCTGGGGCGGATGTACGACGGAATCGAGTACCGCGGCTACGGCCAGAGCGTCGTCGAAGAACTCGCAAAATACGCGGGCGTGCCCGTTTGGAACGGACTGACCACCGAGTTTCACCCGACCCAGATCCTCGCAGACCTGCTCACGATTCAGGAGAAATTCGGCAAGCTCAAGGGCATCAAGATGGCCTACTGCGGCGACGCAAGATTCAACATGGGTAATTCGCTCATGGTCGGCTCGGCGAAGATGGGGCTGGACTTTGTTGCCTGCGCGCCAAAGAAGTACTTCCCGCAGCAGGAGCTGACGGACACCTGCAAGGCGCTCGCCAAACAGAGCGGCGGCAGCGTGACGCAGACCGAGGACATCCTCGAAGGTGTGAAGGATGCGGACGTGATCTATACGGACGTCTGGGTCTCCATGGGTGAGCCGATGGAGATTTGGGAGGAGCGCATCCATGACCTCGCGCCGTATCAGGTGAACGCGAAGGTGATGGCCGCCGCGAAACCCGGCGCAATCTTCATGCACTGCCTGCCGTCGTTCCACGACCTCAACACCGCCATCGGCAAGGAGATGGGCGCGCGCTTTGGCCGGGACAGCATGGAGGTCAGCGACGACGTGTTCTCCGGGCCGCAGTCCGTCGTGTTCGACGAGGCGGAGAACCGCATGCATACGATCAAAGCCGTGATGCTCGCGACGCTGTAACGCGAGAAAAGTAAGAACAGCGCATCAAAGCCGCAATGCTAGCGACACGATAACGCAAACAACGCAAAAGCGGGAACCCAATTGGGTTCCCGCTTTTTTCGTAGAATCGAATCAGAATCCCTTGAGAATGTTGCCCAGCGCGAGCAGCACATACCCAACGGTCAGCGCAATGACGCCCGCCAGCGACGGCACATAGGGAATCAAGCCAAAGGCCGCGATCATGCCGACCACAAACAGGACAACGGAGGCCCAGAACGTGAACCTCTTTGGAGCATTCAGTTTCATAACAACATCCCTCCCGCATGAAATGGAAATTTACCCTTTGTTTAGCCTGAGTATAGCAAATTCTGCCCGTTCCGTACAGATGCTTTCACCCGACGTACAAAGAATCGAACACCGGAATCAAGATTGAGAAACGGAAAAGCAGGCGAAACCGTCTCCGGCGCGCCTGCTTTTGAAAGCGAGTGAAATACTAGGTCGAAATCGAATGGAACCTCTAGCTTACAGTCCCTTGAGTACCAGGCCGAACACCAGCAGCAGGTAGGAGACCAGCACCAGGATGTAACCAAGGATGGTCAGTCCCGCTACCGGCAGAATGCCGATCGAGAGAACGGCGCCGATGACGAACGCAAAGATCGAAACCCAAAATGTTACCTTTTTTGGCGGAGTCAGTTTCACAGTGTTTTACCTCCCAATTATAATATGATTGCACGCTTCGGGGATTCTATTTCGCATGCCGCGATTTCTCGCCGCATGGGAAGCGTCTGAGCCGTTCCGCTTATAGGAACCCGAGCTTTTTTGCCTGCTCCATATACTTGGGCAGTTCGTCGAGGGAAATAGCCACGTCGTGTTTCTTGGCAAACGCCATGAATTCCATCATGGTTACCTTGCCGTCGGCTACGATCTGCGCGACTTCCGCCTGCAGTGCTTTGTCGGTTTCATACTGCTTGATGAGCTGTTCCACCGTTGCCATGCCTTTCACCTCCCCGTTTGTTGGCTCCAGTATAACAAATCCCGAACCACCCGTATAGATGTTTCTTCGCCAAATTTCAATTCCATTGCGCAAAATCACGCTTCTATCGCCGTTTCAAAGGACAACAAGAAATTGTTGTAGTATAATTGAACCTCACTTGAGTCGCGGCTGATACAATTCCGCTTACGATTGTACACAGAATCAGGGTTTCCGCACGTACTCTCCACACTCTGCTGCGGATGCAATCCGCTATGAAGGAGCTGCTCAATGTCCAAGACAAAAAGCCCAAAGCGATGGACGAAACTCGACAACGCCGCGCTCATCTACCCCGCAACCATGAACACCAACTGGACTGCGCTTTTTCGACTTTCCGTTACCCTGACGGAACCCATCGACGAAGACATCCTTGAGGTAGCGCAAAAGCGCACGTTGCAGCGTATTCCGTTATATGCCAACAAGCTCCGACGCGGGCTTTTCTGGTTTTACCTTGAACACAGCGGTGATCTGCCTCCCATTGAGCAGGATGTAGCAAACCCTTGCGTTCGGATGCGTTTCTTCCGGGGCGACGGTTTTTGCATGCGTACACGTTACTATCAAAACCGGATCGCCGTGGAGTTTTTCCACGTGCTTACCGATGGTTCCGGCGGACTCGTGTTTCTTCAAACGTTGGTTGCCGAATACCTCCGCTTAAAATACGGTGCAAATATCCCGCGTGGGGACAAAATTCTCGACTGTTCTCAAAACCCGTCTGCCGAGGAAACCGAGGACAGCTTTGCCGTATACTCGGGCAAATTTACGCAATCCCGAAAAGAGGTCAAAGCCTACCACATCAAAGGTCTCGACGAGCGCAACGGCTTTGTACATATCACCACCGGTTCTCTGAATGCTTCGAATGTTCTTGCCAAAGCACGAGAAAAGAACGTGAGTGTTACGGAGTACCTCACCGCAGTACTGATTCTCTCCATAGACACGATTCAGCGTAATTGCGTCCCGCAGTCACGGAATTACCGCCCCGTCAAGGTGAATGTCCCCATCAACCTGCGAAATCTCTTTCCCAGCAAGACCCTTCGGAACTTCTCCAATTATGTAAACCCCGGTATCGACCCGAGGCTGGGCGAGTATACGTTCGATGAGACGCTGCACATCGTTCATCATACGATGGCGATGGAGGCAACCAAAAAACTACTCAACGTTAAAATAACGACCAATGTTCGATCCGAGCGGAATTTGTTCGTTCGGCTGATGCCGTTGTTTCTAAAAAACATGATGCTCAAATACATCTACTCGCAGGTGGGGGATGTTCTCTCCTCCACCACGCTAAGCAATCTCGGCGTTTCATCCTTGCCGGACGCGATGGCGCAGTATGTTCAACGCATGGATGTGATCATCGGCCCACTGGCGCAAAACCGCGTTTGTGCAGCAATGCTGACGTATGACGGTAAACTTCGCATCAGTTTTACGCGTACCATCATCGATCCGGTACTGGAACGCGAGTTTTTTACTCGCCTCGTTCAGCTCGGTATTCCCGTAGAGGTGGAGAGCAATCAACCGACAAACGCCGCCGCTATCTAGCGTGCCAAGTGATAGGGAGAATCTACGCCTTTAGCTCCGCCTGCAACTTCGTTAAATTCGTTTCCTCGTCAATCACGACGAGCTCCGTGCGCGTGAGTTTCGCAAACAGGCGAAGGTCGTCCATCGACAGCGCCGTGCTGACCACGGTATGGTGTCCGCCGCCCGCATAGAGCCAGGCCGCCGCGCCCGTCTTGAAGTTTGGCTTGAGCTTCCACATAATCCGCGCAACCGGCAGATTCGGCATGGACTTCGGCTGCCGAACAAGCTCAATCTGCGCCGCAACCAGGCGGAAATGGTCGCCCATGTCCGTCATGCAAACCGCAACACCGTCTCCGCAGACGCCGTCGAACACGAGCCGCGCGGGCGCGTCCTTGCCGCCAATGCCGAGCGGATGCACCTCCAGCTTCGGCCGCGACGCCGCAAACGCGGGAGAAACCTCCAGCATATGCGCGCCAAGCACGAGCTCGTCCGCAAAGTCGTAGGTGTAGTCTTCCATAAATCCGGTTGCGCCATCGCGCCCCTCCGCCATCTTGCAGAGCACCGCGCCGAGCGCCGCCGTTTTATAGTCGCCTTCCGCGCCAAAGCCGTAGCCCCGCGCCATCATGCGCTGGGTCGCGAGTCCCGGCAGCTGCTTGAGGCCGACAAGATCCTCAAACGTATCCGTAAACGCGCCAAAGCCGCCCTCCGCGAGGAATCGCTCCAGCGCGATTTCGTACCGCGCCTGTTCGCGCACGGACTCGGAGGAACGCGCGTCCATGTCGTACGCCTTGCGATACTGATCCATCTTTTCGTCGATCTCCAGTACCGTTACCTCATTCGCCCGCTTGGCCAGCTCGCCGATGCCGTAGTAGTTCACTTCCCAGCCGAAACGAATCTGGCTTTCCACGCGGTCGCCGTCCGTCACCGCGACCTGACGCATATTGCTGCCAAACATCGCAACCTTAAGGCTCTTCGAAAATGCAATCGCCTTGGCGTTCTGTGCAAAGCGGCGCAGCTCGCCGACCACCGCCGCGTCCCGGTAGTATCCAACCGAGACCTCATGCGGAATGTCGAGCCGCGAGAGGATAAACCCGAACTCGCGGTCGCCATGCGCGCTCTGGTTCAGGTTCATAAAGTCCATATCAATCGAATCGTAGGGCAGCCGCTCGTTCGCCTGCGTATGCAGGTGCAGCAGCGGCTTTGTCAGCAGCTGAAGCCCTTTGATCCACATCTTCGCGGGCGAGAAGGTATGCATCCACGTGATCACGCCGACGCAGGCGTCGTCCGCCGAAGCTTCGCGGCAAACGCGAATGATCTCCTCGGAATTGCGCACGGTTGGCTTCCACTCGACGCGAATCGTGTCGCCCAGCGCGGAATCCAGATAGTCGGCGATCACCTTGCTGTCCACCGCCACCTGCTTGAGGGTTTCTTCTCCATACAGATCCTGACTACCGGTAATGAAATACAGCTTCTCGTTCATGCTTTCTCCTCCTGGCCATAATAGGCGTTTGCGCCGTGTTTCCGAAAATAATGTTTATCGAGCAGATATGAATCCGCAGGCACCGCCGCGCCACCCAGCTGCTCCGTAAACAACGCCATCTTCGCGCAGTACTCCAGCACCGCCGCGTGATAGACCGCCGCTTCGCAGTCCTTGCCCCAGGCAAAAGGCCCGTGGTTCTTTATGAGACAACCGGGCACCGCGCCGGGGTCCCGTCCGGCAAACGCCTCCGCAATCACAAGCCCCGTGTTATGCTCATAGTTCGTTTCCACCTCGGCCTTAGTCAAAGGCCGCGTGCAGGGTACTTCGCCGTAGAAATAGTCCGCGTGGGTCGTGCCGTAGGCGGGAATGCCGCGCCCCGCCTGCGCAAACGCCGTTGCATAGGCGCTGTGCATGTGCACCACACCACCGACCTCCGGAAACGCCTTGTAGAGCGCGAGGTGCGTCGGCAGGTCGGTGGACGGTTTCCAGCCACCTTCGATCACAACACCGTCGAGATTGACGACTACGATGTCCTCCGCGCGCATACCCTCGTATTCCACGCCGTTGGGCTTGATCGCGACAAGGCCGCTGTTTCGGTCAATCGCGCTCACGTTGCCCCAGGTAAAGAGCACCAGCCCCAGCTCCACCAGTTTTAAATTTGATTGCAAGACCCGCTCTTTCAGCGCTTCCAGCATAGGATCGCCTCTTTCGTTGTTGTTTGAAAGGATTGTTGATATCACAAATTAAAATCTGCCCAATACGCATCCGTTAGGAGCGGGTGCGGTTGCCCTTCATCCACTCCGGCAGACGAATCTGAACGCCCTTCTCGCGCACCGCGAGCACGACGCTCTGCAGCAGAATGAAGAAGCACAGCATCAGGCCCGTAGTGATGCTCTGCCAATACGGCTCCCGCAGGCCGGACGCGATTACGATGTTGCTGATCGTCTTGAGCGTCAGCACGCCAAAGAGCGTACCAATCACGTTTCCAACGCCGCCGGAAAGCAGCGTGCCGCCAATGATCGACGAGGCGATCGCCTGCATTTCGGAAGCGGTTGCGTTGGAAACATTGCCCGCGCCCGTGTGAAGCAGGTAAACGTAGCCGCCGATGCCGGAGAGCAGGCCGCAGAGCAGATAGGAGAAGAAGCGCGTGCGCTTCACGTTGATGCCAAGCATCATTGCGCTCTGGCTGTTGCCGCCAATCGCGTAAAGGTTCCGCCCGAACCGCGTCCACTTGAGCATGGCCGAGATGAGCAGCACAATTGCGAGCGCAACCAGCACGCCCAGCTCAATCTTTGCCGGAATAAAGTTTCCGGTCTTGCCGTAGGAGCCGAAGCTCTGAAAGACGATTCGAAACTGCTTGAGCGCGACAAACGCCGCCTGCTCCGCCGTGCGCGGCGCGGCGCTGACGATGGTCGTCAGCCCCTTGGCAAAGAACATGCCGGCGAGCGACACAATGAACGGCTGAATCTCCAGATAGGAGATTAAAAATCCCTGTACGAGTCCAAACGCGAGGCCGATTCCAACCGCAACCGCGATGGAGCCCAGCACGCTGCCGCTGTGATCGTCCAGATACAGCACGCAGACCATCGAGACCAGCGCGGTGATTCCGCCAACGGAGATGTCGATGCCCGCGGCGATCATAACGATCGTGAGCCCGCACGAGAGAATAATCAGAAACGCGTTGTTGTTGAAGATGTCCAGAAATTGCTGCGGGTTTAGAAAGCCGCTGCCCCAAATCAGCATGGCGAGGCCATACATGCAGATGAAGATGCAGATGGTAATCGTCAACAACAGGTTTGTGTTGGAGATTGGCTCCCTATCCCGTTTGACCGATGATGCGGATAATCCTTTCTGATCGTAATTCATATTAGTTGTTCTCCGTTTCGTTCATCGGTTTCCGGAAAAGCCGATCGCGCAGTTGTTGCAGGTAATGTTTGACCACCGGCGAGCCGAGCACAACGATGGCGATAATGACAATCGCCTTGTAGGCTTTGACCGCCATGGAAGGAACCTTCATCGCATAGAGCGTAATTGTGAGCGCCTGAATGATGTAAGCGCCAATGACTGAGCCGGTTAAGTTGAACTTTCCGCCGCTGAGCGAGTTGCCACCGATTGCAACCGCGAGGATCGCGTCCATCTCGATGTCGAACAGCATCGTTTCGTGGTTGATGAGCCCCATACGGCTGACCCCGATCGCGCCGGAAATGGCGCAGCAGGCGCCGAGAAACATAAACGAGAGCATCTTCATGCCAATTGCGTTGATGCCATTTAAGCGAGCGGATCGTTCGTTGATACCGACCGCCTGCGTATAGAGACCGAGGTTCGTCAACCGCAGAATCAGCGCAACCAGAATTCCGAACACGATCACGATCAATATCGGGGTCGGAATGGGGAATCCCGGAATGAAACTGCCAATATAGCCGAGCAACGGGCTTTCCACCGTGGGCGTCGCGCCACCGTTGATCCAATAGGCAATTGGACGGCCGGCCGTAAAAAGAATCAGCGTAGCAATCATTGGCTGAATTTTAAAGAATGCAACGAGCGTGCCGTTGAACGCGCCAAAGAGCATTGCCACGAGGCAGCTCGCGAGGAACGCCAGCAGGATGACCGGCATCGTGATTGGATGCTCGCGCAGCACGCGAACAAACACGCTGCCGGCAATCGCCGCGAGCGCGCCGACGCTGATGTCTTGCCCGCGGGAGGACGCGGTAACCAGCGTCATGCCGATGGAAAGAATCACGAGTTCGGAAGCGCCGTTGAGAATGCTCACGACATTGCCCGCGAGAACGGAGTTGCCCGCGTTGTTGACCGTAATCGACAACGAAAAGAACCCCGGATCGCGAATCAGGTTGAAAACAATGATCAGAAGGAGCGCAAACAGCGGCACACCCAACTGTGATTTGGTCAGTTTTTGAAACATCTTAGCCATCTTGAGCCGTCTCCCCCGCGATTGTGCGCATGATTTTTGCCTGCGTCATGTCCGTGCCCGTCAGTTCGCCAACGATGTTGCGGTCCCGCATGACGATCAATCGCGAGCAGGTGCGCAGCATCTCTTCCACCTCGGAGGAGATGAACGTAACGCTGACGCCTTCCTGCGCCAGCTTGAGCACGAGCTTTTGAATCTCGACCTTGGTGCCAACGTCAATGCCGCGCGTCGGTTCGTCCAGAATCAGATACTGTGGCTTGGTCAAGAGCCAGCGCGCCAGAATCGCCTTCTGCTGGTTGCCGCCGGAAAGGGAGCCAATCGGCGTGTCCGCCGAAGCCGTCTTAATACCAAGGAGCTTGATGTACTCGTCCGCAAACGCCTCCGCCTCCTTGCGGGAAAACGGGCGGAAGAAGCCGTTGAGCACCTGCAGAGCAAGAATGATGTTGTCCCGAACGGAGAGGCTCTCGATGATGCCGTCCTGCTTTCGATCCTCCGGCAGATAACCGATGCCGTGCTTCATTGCGTCCCTTGGTTTCGAAATGCGGATGTGCTTTCCGTTCATGCGAACGCTCCCGCCGGTCACCGGGTCCGCGCCGAAGATCGCGCGGACGCACTCGCTGCGACCGGAGCCGAGCAGGCCGGTGAAGCCGTTGACCTCGCCCGATTCAATTTGGAAATCAAACGCGCGCGTACCCGCCGCGCTCGACAGCCCACACGCTTCAAACACCGGCGCGCCGTTCTTGTCCGTCCGTGTGGATTTTTGGTTCTGCATGGCGGAGATGTCGTCGAGTTCCTTGCCCATCATCTTGGAGATGAGCTGCACGCGCGGCAGATCCTTTGTATCGTATGCGCCAACGAGTTCGCCGTTGCGCAGTACGGTGATGCGGTCGCAGACCTCGTAGACCTGCTCAAGAAAATGCGTAATAAAGATGATGCCAACGCCGCGCGCCTTTAAGTCGCGCATCAGGGAAAAGAGCTTCTGCACCTCGCGATCGTCCAACGAAGAGGTTGGCTCGTCCAGAATCAGCACCTTGCAGTCCATGTCCACCGCGCGCGCAATCGCAACCATCTGCTGAACCGCCAATGAGCAGGTGCTCAGCTGCTGGGTTGCGCGGGCGGGAATGTTAAGCCAGTTGAGCAGTTCCGTCGAGCGGCGCTGCATTGCGCGCCAATGGACGGTCTTGTCATTCCCGCGGCCAATGAACATGTTCTCCGCAACGGAGAGGTTCGGGCAAAGCGTGATTTCCTGATACACTGTGCTGATGCCCAGATGCTGTGCCTCCTGCGGCGATTTCACCGTGATTTCCCGAGTCATATCCCCGAGAAACACCTGCCCGCTGTCCTTTGGATACACGCCGGTTAAAACTTTAATGAGGGTCGACTTTCCGGCGCCATTCTCGCCCATGAGGGCGTGAATTTCGCCTTGATTCAGCGTGAAATCCACATTGTGCAGCGCGCGCACGCCCGGAAACGTCTTTGAAATGCCGCGCATGGATAAAACGACGTCGTTTGGCATAGAGTCCCATCCTTTGGTTGTAAAGATCCCCAAGACGCCGGTGCGAGTATGCGGCGAGAAGCCGCATACTCTGCACCAAAGCGTTTGTTCGTTTTGTTGAAACGATGGATTAATGGTTTGAAGTGAAGTGCTTATTCACCGAGGCCGTAGGTGTCGATGTCCGCCTGGGTGATCGTCGTCGCGTCAAAGCCGCGCTCTTCGTTGATGACCTTCTTCTCCGGCAGCGTTCCGCCCGATTCGAGCGTCTTGATCATGCCGTCGATCACAGCTGCCTGGAAGGGGCTGCACTGACCATCGTAGTTCCAGTTGCCGGCAAGCAGTTCGCGAAGCGCCCACTTGTTGCAGTCGAAGCCCATCACGATGACGGCTTTGCCAGGACCATGGGTGATGCCCGCTTCGTCCAGCGCGGCAACGGCGCCCTTGGCCATACCATCGTTCTCGGCGTAGATGACGTTGAATTCTTCACCGGAGTTGATGACGGATTCCACGATCTGCTTGGCGGTCGCTTCGTCCCAGGTTGCGGTCTGCTGAACGACCTTCGTCATGGTGCCAGCTGCGAATTCCGCGTCCAGAGCAGCCGTACGACCGATCTGCGCGTCGGAGGTCATGGCGCCCTGAATGTGGATAACCTTATAGGAATCCAGCTTCTGATCCTTCAGCCAGTTGACGGCAGTGATGCCTTCCTGTGCCATGTCGGAAACGACAGCCGCTTCGTAGTTGCTCGGGTCCGTATTGATCATACGGTCGAAGAGGAACACTTTCACGCCGGCTTCCTTGGCGTTGGCAAGAACGGTATCCCAGCCATCCGTCGCGGCGGCAGAGATGAGCAGGTAGTCTACGCCGTCCGTAATGAACTGCGCGGCTGCGTTGAGCTGCTCGTCGTTCTTGAGGCTATAGAAGGTCGAAACCTGATAGCCGTTCGCTTCGGAGAAGACCTTCTCCATGTCCGCTACGTTCGCGGCGCGGTAACCGGACTCGGCCGGCGGGTTGTTGATGATGCCGACTTTGAGCATCGCGGGGGCGGCGGGCGCCTCCGTTGCGGCGGGGGCTGCGGCTGCAGCGGGTTCTTCGGCGGCTGCCGGGGCTGGCGCGGCGGTGGCGCAGGCGGTCAAACCCACAACCAATACGACGGCCAGAAGCAGAGCAATCAATTTTTTCATTGTTTCCGTTTCCTTTCGATATGATTTTTTAGAAATGATAAGCTGTGCCCTGTTTCGTTCGGGCGCATTCTGTTTATATCATGCGGAAAATCGGAAACCAAGGGCTCCGGGGCAAGCGCATAAGAATGTCAACCAACTGAATCAGATAACACACCGGCACGGGATCACCGGTATATACCGGTTCTACTACAGCGTAATATTTCGAACCTTCGGCATAAAAAAACAGCGAATTGAGAAACGAAAGCCTCTCGATTCGAACGAGCAAAAAAAGCGGGCCCCGCTGCAGCGAAGCCCGCTTATCCGTTTTGCAATTGTCTCAATATCCGCGTTCGTCAATCATCTTTTGCGTAATGGTGTAGCAATCAAACAGCGTTTCGTCGATGTATTTCTCGCGCTCAACCGCTTCTCCGCGTTCCATTTTCTGAATCATCTCGGCGACATACGGCCCCTGCAACGGGTTGCATTCCACGTTCAGCGCAATCCGCCCCTGCAAGCAGTAGGTCAACCCCAGGCGCGTTGCGTCAAAGGAGATCACGATCACGCCGTCGTCCGCATTGCACTTGAGACCCGCCTCTTCCATGGCGTCGATGGCCCCGAGCGCCTCACCATCGTTCTCGCAGTAGACGACGTCGATATCCTGCGTTTCCTTTAGAATGGCGCCCATCACCTCATAGGCCTTCGCGCGGGTAAAGTCGCCCTGTTCCTGCTTGATGAGCTGCCAGTTCGTATGCTCTGTAATCGCCTCTTCCAGCGCGGCGGTGCGCCCAATCTGCGCGGAGGAGCCAATCGTTCCCTGAATATGGACAATGCGAATCTCGTCCTCCGATTTACCCTGTTTGCGGAGCAGGTTCTCCAGCCAGGCAACCGCGCGGTCTCCCTCCTTCCGGAAGTCGGAACCGATGTACGCCGTATACAGGCTGCGATCGATCACCTCAATGTCGCGGTCGATGACGAGAACGGGAATCTCCGCGTCCCGCGCTTCCTGCAAAATGGAATTCCAGCCGGTCTCCACGCGGGGCGAAAAGACGATGTAGTCCACGTCCTGCTGAATGAAGGTGCGAATGGCGCGAATCTGGTTTTCCTGCTCGTTTCGCGCGTCGTCAAAGATCAGCTCATAGCCGTTCTGTTCGCTCAGCGCGGACTTCATGCTCTCGCTGTTTGCCACGCGCCACTCCGACTCCGCGCCCACCTGCGAGAACCCGACGACGATTGGACTGCCGGCTTTTTTGATCGGTTCCTTCGCCGCCTGTGTCTGCACGGCACAGCCGCAGGGTACTCCGGCAAGGAATACCAGACTGCACAACAAGGCAAATACCCGCTTCATGCGCCCATCTCCTGTTCGTTCGTCTGCATTGGGATTTTTACAAAGATCGTTGTGCCGACGTCCGGCGTACTCTCGACCTCCAGCCCGTATTCCGGGCCAAAAAGAATTTGAATCCGCTGGTGCACCGTTCGTAGCCCAAAGCCCTCGCGTCGACCCTCTGTGAGCGATTCTCGCACCTCCTCGAGGCGCTCCGACGACATGCCGCAGCCATCGTCCGTGACCTCGAGTATCAACTGGTTCTCCGCAATGCGCCCGCTGACGCGAATGAGCCCCTTACGCCGCCGAATTTTGATACCATGATACAGCGCGTTTTCCACCAACGGCTGCAGCGTCAGCTTCGGCAGCAGGTAGTTTTCCAACTCCTCCGGCAGCTCGATTTGGTATTCCATCAAATCGCGATAGCGCATCTGCTGAATTTCGAGGTAGCTGCGAATGTGCTGCTGCTCCTCCTTGAGCGTAATGACGTTTTGCCCACGGCTGAGCGAAAAGCGGAAGAAGTTCGACAGGCTGCCAACCATGTTGACCGCCTCGGTAATCTCGCCGGATTCGATGAGCCAAATGATCGTGTCCAGCGTGTTATACAGAAAATGCGGGTTGATCTGCGCCTGCAGCAGCGCCAGCTCGGTGTGCCGCCGCTGTTTCTCTTGCTCTGTGTTGCGGTCGATCTGGCGTTTGAGATGACCAACCATGCTCTCGATGCCGTCCGAGAGCAGCTGCACCTCCTCGACGTCCGCCTGAATCGGCTCGCAGACCAGCAGTCCGCCGCGGCCAATCGCGACCAGACGCTCACAGAGCATATCAATCGGATCGACAATCCGGCGGCTGAGCTTTCGCGAGTAACTGAGCAAAAAGCTCAGCAAGACGAACGCGAGCACGACCACGAGCCCCATCAGCCCGACCATGTTGCGCGTCATCGTGGACTGCAACGCGTCCAGATGCACCGCCTCGTAATACAGGTAGGTATACATATACTCCTGAATCAGGTCGGCCATCACGTAGATGTTGTCGTTGAGCTGGCTCATGCGGGAGTCGTAGCCTTCGGTCTTTGCGATCTCCTGCATCTTGTCTTCCAGATTGTGGCAAAGGTTCAGCACGCTGTTGATTGCGCGGAGGCTGTCCTTTTCCGACGTGGTTTCAATCAGCTTTCGGGCGATTGTTTCCGCGGATTTCACCTCTTCGGTCGGCAAGCCCTCGGAATACTGGCTGTCGATCACGAAGTAGTACATCTTGGTTTTGATGTTGTCCGTAAAGGCGCGGTTAAAGTCCGACGCGGTGGTCACGTTGTTGAGAATGGCGTTGTATTGCAGCGCATAGCCAATGAAGATTCCAACCACCAGAATAATGGTCAGCATCAGCGGAATTGTCACGACCAGAATCATCTTCCAGAGCTTTTTCTGCATCGTGGTCTTTCCGTTTTGCCCCGCGCGAGAGAAGAAGTTCTTCAACGTTTGTCTCCTTTGCGGTACTCGCTGGGCGTGATGCCGGTCACCTTTTTAAACACAAAGCTGAAATAATGCGAGTCGCGGAACCCAATGGCAAACGCAATCTCGCTGGAACGCATGTCCGTTTGCCGGAGCATACGCTTTGCTTCGGAGATACGCTTTCCGGTTAAATACTCGACGAAGGTCTGCCCGACCTCCTGGCTGAACATCGCCGAAAAATAGTTCGGGCTGATATTCACCTTTTGCGCCACGCGGTCGAGCGAAATCGTCTCCTCCGGGTAGTGCTTGTCGATGAACTCCATCGCCTGCGTCAAGAGGTCGCGCTGCTGCTTTCGGCTTTCGTTGTCTCTTAGTCCAATGGCGTGCAGCAGCACCTGACGCGCATACAGCCGCGCTTCCTCCGGCGTGGAGACATTGTCCCGCGGGCGCAGTTCCGGCGGCCAGAACGTATCCGCACGGCAGCCAATCGAGTCCAAATAGCTCGACGTTGCAAAATAGACCGTCATCGTCAGGTATCGGCAGAACATCGGCAGCGGCAGGGTTTCCTCGCCCGCGCTGTGCAAGAGCTGATCGATGAATTGGTTGACTTCCTCCGCGGTGCCGTTGCTCAAAAAGCACCGGACGCGCTCTTGGTCGATCTCCTGCTTGCCCGAGCTCTGCGTGGTGCCGCCGGACTTTCGGCCAATCTGAATGCTCGCTTCCGTCAGCAAATGCTCCTCCGGGCAGAGGTATCGATAGCTCAGAATCCGGTTTGCCTCCGCAAAGCAGACGGGCAGCGCGCTGAGCCGATAGACGGGCGTTCCATAGGCAATGTGCCAATTGACTTCGCCTTCCGCCAGCTTGCAGAGCGCCTGAATCTGCTCCGCACAGTCGCGGGTACGCGGCTGCATCTCCTCCAGCCCGCCCTTGATCAGGACCGCGTGCGTGGTGATGTTCCAGCGGAACAGCAGCAGCTCCGGCCGATCCATAAAATACTGCGTGACCTTATCCTGCGTGGCCGCGAGTGCCGCCGTATATCCCTCCGGCGCGCTGCCGTTGTATCCGGCGCTGTTGAGCGAGAACAACAGAATGTTATACGCGGGCGCGTTGAGGTCAATCTCCATGGAGCGCGCCAGTCCCGTAATCTCGGATACGCTGAGCCCGCCGGTGACGATCTGCTCAAAGAACCGACGGCGCGAAAACGCCTCGTATTCCTGCGCCTCGCGCTGGAACATCGCCAGATATTCGCGCTGCTTCTGCTCGGCCTCCATCTTCTTCTGAAGGGAAACGAGCAGCTCGACCATCTTTTCCTTGATGACCGGTTTGAGCAGATATTGCTCGACGCCCATGCGAATGGCCTGCTGGGCGTAAACAAAATCGTCGTATCCGCTGATGATGACGATCTTCGTCTGCGGCAGTTCCTTACGAACGAGTTCGCTGAGCGCGAGCCCGTCCATAAACGGCATTTTGATGTCGGTAATCAATAGATCGGGCTGAATCTGCCGAATCAACGGCAGCGCTAACTCACCATCCGGCGCGTCACCCGCGTAGGAAAAGCCGTATTGTTCCCACTGTATGTTTTTTCGAATGCCTTCGCGAACGACAATCTCATCTTCAACGAGAAAGACCTTAAACATCGGATCTTCCCTTCCGGCAGACATGATTCAATTGGATTGAAATAGAAATGCAAGCGTCCCCGTATATTATTTCGTACTTTGAGCGAATAACCAATAGGTTTTTTTTGGATTCTTGTGTATTTTTTTATGTGAATCCAGATTACGTCCATTGACCTTAGCTCGATTCTGTACGCGACGTATGGTTTCTTACGATTCCTTTCATCTGCTCTGCTTCTATTAGTACGCCAAAATCGTTGGCGCGTTCTGGTAAAAAAACAAACGAAATGCAGATTGTTCCCGTAGGCGCATTTTGTTATGATTACAGTAACCTTATTTGTGACAATGGATTCTTCCGTTTTTGGTCGAAGGAACATTTTCGTCTGCAAGCAATTGCTCCAGACGATTCCTTCCCTGTCTCGAACGAGTTTTTACCCAAATCGTCCCATGGAATCATCATTTTTTCAGAATCGAGGTTCATCGCATGACGCAGGAACAAGCCCGCGCCGCAGCAGACATCCGCGGCGGCAACACGTATCTCGGCATTGAGTTCGGCTCCACGCGCATCAAGGCCGTTTTGATCGACCGGGCGCACAATGTGCTCGCCTCCGGCGGCCACGTCTGGGAGAACCGCCTTGAAGGCGGCTACTGGACCTACTCGCTGGACGACGTGATATCGGGCATGCAGGATGCATACGCCAAGCTCGCGGCAAACGTTTCGGCGACCTACGGGGAGCCGGTGAAACACATCGGCGCGATGGGCGTCTCCGCGATGATGCACGGCTATCTCGCCTTCGACAAGGACGACCGTCTGCTCGCGCCGTTTCGCACCTGGCGCAACACGACGACCGGCGCGGCGGCGGAAGCACTCTCCAAGCGCTTTGACTTTAACATTCCGCAGCGCTGGAGCATTGCGCATCTGTATCAGGCCATGCTCAACAAAGAACCACATGTCGGCTCGATCGCGTTTCTGACGACGCTCTCCGGCTACCTTCACGTTCGGCTGACGGGCGAACGCGTGCTCGGCGTTGGCGACGGGTCTGGCATGTTCCCCGTGGACAGCGACACGCTCGACTATGACGCGCGCATGCTGGAGTCGTTTCAGGCGCTGGTCGCCGAGCAGGGTTACGGCTGGAATATTTCGAATATCCTTCCTCGCCTCTTGCCCGCAGGCGCCGAGGCCGGGCGACTGACCCCCGAAGGCGCGGCACTGCTCGATCCAAGCGGCGTGCTGCAGGCGGGTGTTCCGCTCTGCCCGCCGGAAGGCGACGCAGGCACCGGCATGGTCGCGACCAATAGCGTCCGCCAGCGCACGGGCAACGTCAGCGCCGGAACGAGCGTCTTTGCGATGCTGGTGCTGGAGCGGGCGCTCTCGCGCTCGTATACCGAGGTGGACATGGTGACCACGCCCGCGGGCGACCCGGTCGCGATGGTGCACTGCAACAACTGCACGAGCGACATCGACGCCTGGATTCGTCTCTTCGACGAAGCGGCAACCGCGCTTGGCGCCGTGTACGACGAGCGGACGCTGTATCAAACGCTCTACAAGAAAGCGCTGGAAGGCGCGCCGGACTGCGGCGGGCTGATGACGTTTAACTATCTCTCCGGTGAGCCGGTTACGGGGCTGGACGAGGGACGTCCGCTGTTTCTGCGCAAGCCCAGTGCGTCGTTTACGCTGGCAAACACCATGCGCGCGCACATCACCTCCGCCTGCGCTTCGCTGCGCATCGGCATGGACATCCTCGACGCGGAGCACGTGGAGCTCGACGCGATGACCGGCCACGGCGGATTCTTTAAAGCGGAAAAAATCGGACAGACAATCATGTCCGCCGCGCTCGGCACGCCGGTCACCGTAATGGAGACGGCGGGCGAAGGCGGCCCCTGGGGCATGGCGGTGCTGGCGGCGTTTCAGCAGCAGGCCAACGGACAGTCGCTCGACGCGTACCTCAGCGAGTTTGTGTTCGGCGGCGCAAAGAGCGTTACGATCTCCGCATCCGAAGCGGAGGTGGCCGGCTTTGCGGCGTTCATGGAGGACTACAAGCGCTGCCTCGCGGTGGAACGCGCGGCGGTGCAGTCCCTGAACCAGTAATCGCTCAAAGCGTTTCTCCTCAAAGAAACAAGCAAGAAAGCTGTGCCGCGCGGCACGGCTTTTCTATTTCGCGCCGGACAGTTTCTCGATCGCCTCCGCCTGCGTGGAGACGAAGAATACGTGCGTTCCCTGATTGCTCTCGTAGATGAAATCCCGCAGCGGCTTACTCGTATACCCCGAGAAATCGCCGATGATCGCGAGCTTCATTTGGTAATTTACGAATTTCTGGAGAATATCGCCCGCGAGCCCGCTGCTGAGCACGAAGAACCGCTCGTCCAGCGCCGTTTTTGGCAGTGCGACGCGATCCGCACCCGTTTCGTAGCGCACCGTTGCCATCAGGTCGAGCGCGGACTGCACGTCTATAATCAGCACTTCTTCGCTTTCTATCCGAGCAATGATCTCCCCGTTTGCCTGTATTGTATTGATGTTCATTTCTCTTCCTCTTCCTTTTGCGTTGGAACATCGATCAGCCGTTGCATGTCCTCCGGCAGGGGAGACGTAAAGTGCAGTTCCTGCCCCGTCAGCGGGTGCGTCAGCGACAATTCATAGGAGTGCAGCGCGGGGCGAGCGATGAGCGCGCGATCTTCCGCGCCATAGAGCCAGTCTCCCGTGAGCGGATAGCCGATTGCCGACAGGTGCAGCCGCAGCTGATGCGTCCGCCCGGTCTCCGGAATCAGCCGCAGCAGCGTGAACAGTTCGTTGACGGCGAGGGTTTCGTAAACCGTCCTTGCGCGCTGCCCTTCCGAACAAATCGCCCGTTGATAGGTCGATCCCTCCGCCATGCCGATGGACAGTTCGATGGTTCCGCTCGATGGTACGACGCGCCCGACCGCGACGCCGAGGTATGTACGCCGATACGCTTCTGTATGCATCTGCTGGCGCAGCCGCTCGTGCACATACCCGCTCTTGGCAAACGCCATGAGGCCGGAGGTTCCGCGGTCGAGCCGACTCACGGGATGCGGGCTGATGTTGCCGCCGAGGTAGTGGCAGACCGCGTTCTCGAGCGTGAGTTCCTCCGGGTCGCGCGTGGACTGGTGGACGGCGATGCCCGCGGGCTTGTCGATGACGAGCAAGTCCTCGTCCTCATAAACGACGCTCAGCGGGTATGCCATCGGTACGATGTGCCCGTCCGGCTGGTCGCCAATCTCCACGGTCAGCTCATCCCCCGCGTTCACCCGCGCGGTCACGTAGCAGCGCGCGCCGTTGAGGCGGATTCCCGTTTCGCGGCGCTTGAGCCGCGAAATATGCGCGTCCGAACAGGCGAGCTCCCGCCGAAGCAGGCTCAACACCGTTCGCCCGCTCGCAGCAGGGTCGATGATTATCGAACGAACGCGCATGTCGCTTTTTCCTCTCACGACCGTCATTTGTCCACTGTATCGCAGAACCGAGCGAAACGCAATCGACAGCGGCAGTTAAAATGTTGCTTTTCTGAGGCTTTTTCGCGGTAGGGCTTTTCAAAATTGAATTGTTTCCGTTATACTGGTAGCAGGGAGACGGGGATAGCGCCCCGCCCGATCAAGATAAAAGGAGTGACCCGTATGGGGATTGTCGAAATCTCAAACACAAATTTTAACAGCGAAGTGCTGGAAAGCGACCGAACGGTTCTCGTTGACTTCTGGGCCCCGTGGTGCGGCCCCTGCCGAATGGTATCGCCCATTGTGGACGAAATTGCCAAAGAAAGCGCCGAGGTCAAGGTCTGCAAGATCAACATTGACGAACAGCCCCAACTGGCGAGCCTGTATGGCGTGATGAGCATCCCGACGCTGCTGGTCTTCCGTAACGGCGAAGTGGTCAACAAGGCGGTCGGTGCGCGCAATAAGCAGTTCATCGAACAGATGCTGCAAGGCTGATCTATTGGTAACAAACGCTCCTCCGCGCTTTTGCACGGGGGAGCATTTTTTAAGAAAAATAATTATGGGGTTTCCAAAGGGGGAACCCCTTTGGCCTGCGGAGCAATTCTTACTCGTAAACCGACTCGACGGACATCACGCCGTCGATCTTGGAGAGCCCCTCCATCATCGCGGCCAGATTGTCCCGATCCGGCAGGGTCAGGTGCGCGTAGACATGTCGTTTAAGATTCTTGGTGTCAATCGCAAAGCTGAACTCGTCGATCACGCAACCCATGCGCTCCAAGTCCGTTTGTAGGTTCACAATGCTTTGCCCTTCCATGGAGAGCACGACTTGCAACACGAGCCGGTTCGCCTTTCTGCGGCGGCTGTGCGCCATGGTGCGCAGCACACGCAGCACAATCAGAATCAGCACCGTGGTCGCAACGGCGAGAATGTAATTTCCGCAGCCAGCCGCGAGGCCGACGCAGGACACGCACCAGAGGCTGCTCGCGGTGGTCAGCCCGCGCACGGAGATGCCTTCTTTGATGATGGTGCCCGCGCAGAGAAAGCCGATGCCACTGACCACCTGCGCGCCGATGCGCGCGGGGTCGATGTTCGAATTCGGGTATTGCGACATGAGGAATTCGCCGCTGCACATGACGAGCGCCGCGCCAATGGCAACGAGGATATGCGTGCGCATGCCCGCATTGCGCTGCACATGCTCGCGCTCGTAGCCGATGACCCCGGCGAGTACCGCCGCGAGTGCGACCCTGCCCAGCATGGAAAGCGTCTGCATCCAATCAAACGAAAAATCGAACATATGGGTTACTCCTTCCGGTTCCGCGCGATGCGCGTGAGAAAAACGGGAGAATTGTAAAATTTAAATCAAATATAGCTTGTATTTGATTATTATACACGCCGTACGCCATTCGGCAAGAAGGGATGGGGATTTTCTGTTCTTTTTGAAAAAGAACCAATATGTTTCTGTTTGGATTTTTTCAATCATCATTTTGAATCCAAAATGGCTTGTTTTTTAAACAAAATAAAAAATCAGCCCTCCGTGCTGAAACCCAGGGCTGTTGTTTTCCTAAAAACAACAACAAATAAAAAATCAGCCCTTCGTGCTGAAAACGAAAGGCTGATCAGTCGCCGTGGAAGGAGCGAATTCCCACAGCGTTCGAGGATGTCAAGAGAATGCTAAATAGATAGATTTAAACTGCGCTTGCGCCATAGTTCGCCAGCACGCGCGCCGACGGGTCGCTGACGTTGCAGCCTTCCCAGGTGCGGTTCGGCATCCAGAAGTCCTTGACCATATGCGCCTGGCCGGGGTATTCCGCCTCAAACAGCTCGCGATACAGCAGCGACTCCTTGGTAAACGGCGTCGCAAAGGTGTACTTCGCGCTGCGCTCGGCAAACTCCTCGTCGGTATACAGCTTCTCGGCATACGCCTTGATCTGGTCGACCATGGAGTGCCCAACCGCGTCCGAAAACGCGGCTTTCTCGCGATAGAGAATGTCGTGGGGCAGATAGTCCCCTTCGAACGCGCGACGGAGCAGGTACTTGCCCTTGCCGAAGCGGTTCATCTTGAGCGCGGGGTTGATCGACATTACATACTTCACGAAATCGAGATCGCCAAACGGCACGCGCGCCTCCAGCGAGTTTGAGGAGATGCAGCGGTCCGCACGAAGCACGTCGTACATATAGATTTCGTCGATGCGCTTCTTCGCTTCCTTCTGGAATTCCTCTTCGTTCGGCGCGAAATCCGTGTATTTATAGCCAAACAGTTCGTCCGAAATCTCACCCGTGAGCAGCACGCGAATATTCGTGTTCTCATGGATGTATTTGCAGATCAGATACATGCCAACGCTCGCGCGAATCGTCGTGATATCGTAGGTTTCCAGAATCCGTACGATGTTGCGCAGCGAACCGATGACCTCCTGCGGGGTCATCATGACCTCGGTGTGATCGGAACCCAAGTAGTCCGCAACCTGCTTGGCATACTTGAGATCGATTGCGTCGCCGACCATGCCGATGGCATAGGTGCGAATCGGGTGCGGCAGGTACTTGTTGGCAATGGAACAGACCAGCGAGCTGTCGAGGCCGCCGCTGAGCAAAAAGCCGAGCGGAACATCCGCGTCCAGGCGCTTGACCACGCCGAGTGTCAGCTTTTCGTTGATCTTCTGGCAGACCGCGTCGATCTCGTCTTGTGAATACGTCTTGACGCTCGTCAGGTCCGTATACTGCACGAACTCGCCGTCCTTCCAGTAGTGCCCCGGCGGGAACGGCTTGATCGTGTCGCACAACCCAATGAGGTTTTTCGCCTCGCTGGAGAAGAGCACCTTTCCGTCCGCATCGAACCCGTAAAACAGCGGGCGAATCCCAATCGGGTCGCGCGCGGCAATCAGCGAGTCGCTCTTATGATCGTTAAGGATCAGCGCATACTCCGCGTCCAGCATTTGGAACATATCCGTCCCGTAACGCTGATACATGGGCAAGAGCAGCTCGCAATCCGAGCCGCTCTTGAAGTCATATCCGGAAAATAATTCGTCCCGCATCTTGCGGAAGCCATAGAGTTCGCCGTTGCACACAACCGCGTCTCCACTCCGCTCAAATGGTTGCATGCCGCTTTTTTCCAGTCCCATAATCGTCAGGCGATGGAACATTAGATATCCATCCCCAACACTCAGCATACGCGACAGATCCGGTCCGCGGGCGATTGTTTTGTAGAACCCGTCGACAAGCAGATCCAGCGGAATCCGCTTACCGAGATAACCCATAATCGAACACATGATCTTCGCCTCCCAGGGTCCCCCCTGTATTTTTTCTAACGAACGTTGAATAGCATATCGCCGTAGCTCGGATACGGCCAGTCGCTGGCCGCGGTCAGAACTTCCAGCGCGTCTGCGCTCGCGCGCAGTTCGCTCATCCGGCGCAGGACCTTTTCCTTGCAGATCTCGGCGGATTTATGCGCGTCCTCCGTGGCTCTGGCTTCGGAGAGGGCGTCCTCGAGCGCTTTTGTGCTCTCGTAGGCGGCCTTCGTCAGCGCGGCGGCGGTGTCCAGCGTTTCCATCTCGTAGGTGCAGTCCGCGGCGCCCGCATAGGTGCGCTTGACGGCGATGGTGTCCGCGAGTTTCTTCTGGAACGCGGCGGAGGTGGGCAGAATATCTTTGCGCGACATGTCGATCATCGTCATCGCCTCGATGCAGACGACCTTCTTGTAATTCTCGAGCATAATCTCGAGGCGCGCGCGGATTTCGGTTTCGCTGAGCACCTTGTGCGAGGTCAGAAGATCGATGTTCTTCTGCTTCACGAGGTAGGGCAGGCAGTCCGGCGTGGACTTGAGGTTGAGCAGGCCGCGCTTTTCAGCTTCCTTGACCCAAGCGTCGTCATAGCCGTTGCCGTTGAAGATGATGCGCTTGTGCTCGTGGACAACCTTCAAAATCAGGTCGTGAATCGCAACGGGCAGGTCGGTGGCACCTTCAAGGATGTCCGCATACTTGCGGAGGGATTCCGCAACGGCGGTATTGAGCACGGTATTCGCGTCCGAAACCGACTGGCTCGAACCGAGCATGCGCAACTCGAACTTGTTGCCGGTGAAGGCAAACGGCGAGGTGCGGTTGCGATCCGTGGTATCCTTCGGGAAGTGCGGAATCACATGCACGCCAACTTTCATCTGCATCTTTTCGCGGCCGCCGTAGGCGCTGCCGGAATCGATTGCATCCAGAATGGCCGAGAGTTCTTCGCCAAGGAAGATGGAGACGATGGCCGGAGGGGCCTCGTTCGCCCCAAGGCGGTGGTCATTTCCCGCACTCGCGACCGAAACGCGAAGCAGGTCCTGATAGTCGTCCACCGCCTGGATCACCGCGCAGAGGAAGAGAAGGAACTGCGCGTTCTCATATGGCGTTTCTCCTGGCTCCAACAGGTTGACGCCGGTGTCCGTCGAAATAGACCAGTTGTTGTGCTTGCCGCTGCCGTTGACGCCTTCGAAGGGCTTTTCATGCAGCAGGCAGACAAGGCCGTGCTTTTTCGCCACACGCTGCATGATCTCCATGGTCAGCTGGTTGTGGTCCGCGGCGATATTGGTGGTCGAGAAGATCGGGGCGAGCTCGTGCTGCGCGGGCGCAACTTCGTTGTGCTCGGTCTTGGCCAGTACGCCAAGCTCCCAGAGTTCTTCGTTAAGGTCTTCCATAAAGGCCTGTACGCGCGGCTTGATGGAACCGAAGTAATGGTCTTCCAGCTCCTGTCCTTTCGGTGCGCGTGCGCCAAAGAGCGTGCGTCCGGAGAAAACGAGGTCGGGACGCTTGTCGAAATCTTCTTTATTAATCAGGAAATACTCCTGCTCGTTGCCAACCGTGGTCGCAACGCGCTTGACGGATGGATTGCCAAAGAGCTTGAGGATGCGCATCGCCTGCCGGTCGATCGCCTGCATGGAGCGAAGGAGCGGGGTTTTCTTGTCCAGCGCTTCGCCGCCGTAGGAGCAGAACGCGGTCGGGATGCAGAGCACCTTTTCCTTGATAAAGGCATAGCTCGTCGGGTCCCAGGCGGTGTAGCCGCGCGCTTCAAACGTCGCGCGGAGACCGCCGGAGGGGAAGCTGGACGCGTCCGGTTCGCCCTGAACAAGCTCTTTGCCGGAGAACTCCATGGTGATGCTGCCGCCGGGCATCGGGGAAATGAAGCTGTCGTGCTTTTCCGCCGTAATGCCGGTGAGCGGCTGGAACCAATGCGTAAAGTGCGTTGCGCCCTTCTCGATTGCCCAGTCCTTCATGGCGTTTGCAACGACGTTCGCAACGGAGAGGTCAAGCCGCTGACCCTCGCGAATCGCGGTCTGCATTGCCTTATACGTATCCTTGGGCAGACGCGCCTTCATGACCGCGTCGTTAAACACCTTGCTTCCAAATGTTTCCGTAACCGTACTCATGGTATGTTCTCCTCCTATTTTTTGAAAAAGATCATTTCTCGTGTTTTTTGTTCCGCGAATTACCGAATCATTTGGTGCTTTTTTCGCCGATTTCCGTGCTTTTCTTATAAAAAGCGGCAACGACACCACGGTACTTCCGCGGCGCCTTTGCCGTTTGAAATAATATGCGGATAGTATACAGCGCGGTCAAAACCTTGTCAACCCGCAAATTTTGCAATTTTTCTTGCGAATTCCCGCAAGAGCCCCTGCACGCGCTTCTATATGCGAACTAAAAATATTTATTGCAGCCTTTTTTGCAGTTTGAAAGTATATATCATTCATTTTCAGCTTGACTTTGCACCCTTTTTTCTGTATACTCCCTGAAACAACGGCGTTTCAGCTTGGGGTGCACTTCGCCCGGGGTTGGACGCTGTTTGCGTTTCGCGCTTGTATTGTTTTATTCGCCTGCCGCGCCTGCATCGCCCGTTTTTGAGGGCAGCGCGCCGGGATACCGCGACGTGTTCTTTCATTATTTTTAGGAGAGGATGTGCGAACAACGATGTATACCGCACAGGAAATCGTCGATTATGCCGCAGCGGAGGACGTAAAGTTCATCCGTCTGGCGTTTTGCGACGTGTTTGGCGTTCCGAAGAATATCTCCATCATGCCGGAGGAACTGCCGCGCGCGTTTTCCAATGGCATCTCGATCGACGCCTCCGCGATTCGCGGGTTCGGTGACGAGGCGCATTCGGATCTGTTGCTCTTTCCGGACGCGGAGACAATCACCGCGCTGCCCTGGCGACCCAGCCACGGCCGCGTCGTGCGCCTGTTTGCGGACATCCGCCGCTCGGACGGGTCGCTCTTTCCGCTCGACACGCGAAATATTCTGAAACGCATGATTGCCGAGGCGGAGAGCGCGGGCGTCGTCGTCAACTTTGGCACCGAGATTGAGTTTTACCTCTTCCGGCTGGATGCGGACGGCAACGCGACGAAGATTCCCTACGACAATGCGCGATACATGGACATTGCCCCGCTCGACCGCGGGGAGAACGTCCGCCGCGAAATCTGCCTGACGCTCGACGAGATGGGCATCCATCCCGAGAGTTCGCATCACGAGGACGGCCCCGGGCAGAACGAGATCGATTTCCGTTACAGCGACGCGATGAAGGCCGCGGACAACGCGATGACCTTCCCCTCCGCCGTGCGCACGGTCGCCATGCGAAACGGGCTCTCCGCGGACTTTTCGCCAAAGCCCATTCCGCACGAAAGCGGAAACGGCATGCACATTAACCTCTCGCTGTCCAAGCCGCATACCGAGGGTGCGCGGGATTCGTTTATGGCCGGACTCATGGACCACATCTGCGAAATCACGGCGTTTCTCAACCCGCTGGAGGCCTCCTATGCGCGGCTCGGCGAATGTAAGGCGCCGCGTTACGTGACCTGGTCGCCGGAGAACCGCTCGCAGCTGATTCGCATTCCCGCCGCTAAGGGCGAGTTTGAGCGCATTGAGCTTCGTTCGCCCGACCCTGCGGGAAATCCCTACTTGTCGTTTGCGCTGATTCTGGCCGCAGGGCTGGACGGCATCCGCCGCGGGCTTGTCCCGCCGCCGCCGACGAACCTGAACCTCTTTACGGCGGACGAGTCGGTCACCCGAACCCTCCGCCAGCTCCCGCGTTCGCGCGCGGAGGCCGCGGCTCTGGCAAAGGACAGCGCGTTTGTTCGCTCCGTGTTACCGGCGGGTATCATCGACGCGTTCACCGGCGGCATAGACTAATCGGTTCCGGGAGGCAACGCTTTGGCGTATAGCGACGCAAAACAGAATAGCGTATTGGTCGTTTCGGGATCGGAACGCACGCGCGCCACGCTCGCGGGTGCGTTTGATTCCACGCGGTATGCGCCTGTCGTGACACGTGGTTCCGCCGCCGAGGTGCGGCGGCTGGTGCTCGACTCGCCGTTTTCGCTCGTGTTCATCAATACGCCGCTGCCGGACGAACCCGGCACGCAGCTCGCGCTCGATCTATCGAGCAACCGGAGCTGCTGCGTGGCGCTGCTCGTCTCCGGGGACAGTTTTGACCAGATCAACGATCAGGTGGAGGACGCGGGCGTGCTCACGCTCAGCAAGCCCTGCTCCGCGCAGCAGCTGCGACAGGCCGCGGCAATGATGAGCGCCACGCGGGTCAAACTCGCGGATCTGGAAAAGAAGACCGCGACGCTGGAGGAGAAGATGGAGGAGGTTCGCCTCGTCAACCGCGCGAAGTGGATGCTCATTGAACGGCGCGGCATGGACGAAGCCACCGCCCACCGGTATATTGAGAAATTGGCCATGGATGCAAGGCAAACCAGACGCCTCGTCGCGCAGACGCTGATCCGGTCACTGGATAAC
>JAYFPQ010000059.1:0-49879 GCA_034927595.1 Christensenella sp. | reverse complement strand
ATCGAATTCGGAGAAAACCTGATCGACCTAGCTCTGAGCAGAAACGCATCCGAAACCTACACCGCCTGCGTCCCGCTTGGTGCGGCGCTTCGAGACATCGACCCGGAATCGGAGAGCGACGCGCGGCTCACGATCGAAAGCGTGAACGATGGGCAAGATTTCCTGATCGATTCGGCGCTTGCGGCTGAATACGGCGTGATCTTCGCGCCTTCTGGTTTGACCACATGGGATGACATCACCGACGCGACAATCCTTATGAACAAAGGTCGCGATTGGCTGAGCGGAATGGGCGCGCAATTCAAGCAGACGATCAAGCTCTCAGCGGTCGATCTGCACAACGCCGACGCAAACGTAGAGTCATTTCATTTCTTAGATAAGGTGGTCGTCTCCTGCGGCACGCTCTGCCCGGAAGAGATGTATATTCTGTCCGAACTGACCATTCCGCTGAATAACCCGGCAAGCACCGGCATCGTGCTGGGAGATTCGCGCCCGTCGCTGATCGGCGAAGAGATAAGGCAAAACACATCTGTGAAGAATCGCATCGAAACGATCGAAGCGGATTATACCACGCATGGTGAGATCAAGGAGATCGTACAGGAGCAGATCACGCAGAACACGTCGATCCTGCAATCCGCGCAACAGATCATCATGACCGCATTGGAAGACTACGTCCGAACGCAGGACTTCGTCGCGCTGCAGAACACGATTCAAACATCGTTCTCAATCATGGCGGGGACGATCGAGGCGAACTTCACGGAGGCGGCGAGCCGAATCTCAACCTTGAACGGCGAAACGTCGCAGCAGTTTGAGACAGTTCGTAGCTTCATCCGCTTGATCTCATCCGGTATTGTGATCGGAAAGAGCACGTCGGCGATCAAGCTCAAGTTGGAGAACGATGTTTTGTATTTCTTCACGGGCGGCGAGGATAGCGTGACCACAGACAGCGCGATCGCATACTTTTCGTCGGGTAAGCTGTTTGTCAACGACGTACAGGTGCTTTCGTCACTACGCATCGGGAGCTTTACGTGGGTTCCCGAGAGCGGGAACCTGAACTTTAAAAAGATCGCGGGGTAAGGATATGGCAAATTGGCCGTATGAGTCGATACATGTCGGATATACGATTGTCAACGGATCGTTGACCGGGACAGCCGAAAGCAAGATCTCCTGCTGGCTGGAATACAAGGTTGTGTCGCAGTCCGTTGCCAACAATACGTCAACGATTCGATTTTATGTGTTTCTCGCGACTTCGGGTAACACCTCGCAGTATGACGTTTACTGCAATAATATCGATTCGAACTCGCGCGGTGCGACGAGCGTGTCGATCGACGGAAGCTCCGTGTATAACCGCATTGGCAGAGGGTTCGCAATCTCGCGGATTCCGTACCGCGACGAGTACATCACGCAGTATCAGGAGCCGTACGACACAGCGCTGGGCTATCAGTACCTCATGATCCTTACCGACAATGCAAGCACGGAAAGCGAAGCATTCGGAGAATGCACGATTGCCCACAATTCGGACGGGACGAGACAGGTGACGCTATCGTTTGCCGGGAATTTCACATACTCTTCGGCGATCGGTTCTGCTAGTGGATCGGTCAGCATTGTACTTCCGGCGATCCCGCGTGTCACCACGCCAAGCGTGTCCGCTGTTACGCTCGGGTGCGCGGCGACGATCACGCTTTCACCCGCGTCGAGCGCGTTTGTACATACGCTGCGGGCGAAGTTCGGTTCGCGCGCGGAGACGACGATTGTATCACAGACCTCGGCAACGAGTGTATTGTGGACGCCGTCGTTGGACGAAGCCTACGCCGCGCCAAACGCGACGAGCGTCGTGGGCACGCTCTATTGCGACACCTATTCCAGCGGAGTCCTTCTGGGTACGACACAGGTTAGCGTGACAGCCACGATTCCGGCTTCGGTCGTACCGACGGGATCGATCTGGTATTCGGAAGTGGAAGAGGAACTGATGACCCAATTTGCCTGCTATGTGCAACGCAAGAGCAAGCTGAGTGTCAGTATTTCCGCTGCGGGCGTATACGGCTCGTCCGTTTCCTCGATCTCGACCACGGTCAACGGCGCGACATATTCGGGCAACGCCTTTTCGACTAACGAACTGACGACCGCGGGTACGAATACGATCCGAACGACGATCACGGATACTCGAGGACGAACCACGGTCCTGACAGGAACGTTCGATGTGGTTTCATATGACGCGCCCGCCGTACAATCCGTTTCGGTCTATCGCTGCGACACCTCGGGCAATGCCAGCAACACGGGCGTTTACGCCATGGTCGCGGTCATCGGCGCGATCTCCTCAGTGAACAACAAGAACACCCGCGTACTCAAGATCGGGTATAAGCGCAAGAGCGAAACGTATTACACAGACGCGGTAATAACGTTGGCAGATTACGCGGTCAATGGATCCTTCCGCATCGGTGGGAGCCTAACAAATCAGTACACCTACGATATTCGCGTCACGCTCGGCGACTATTTCAGCGAAGCCTACGGATATGTTGACTTGAGCACGGCGGAGGTGATCCTTTCCGTGCGCAGCACCGGTATGGGGCTGGCGGTCGGCAAGATATCGGAGCAGGACGGTTTCGACGTTGGCTGGCCGGCGCGATTCCGCGAAGACGTACAGTTCGACGAAGGGCTGATATTCTCGAGTGCTCTTTGGCTTGCAAATCTGATTTTTCCTGTAGGCAGTATCCGTATGACGGTCTCCGCTGCGGATGAAAGCGCATTTCTCAGCGGGACTTGGGCACGCTGGGGAACAGGTCGTGTGCCTGTGGGTGTGAATACATCCGACACAAATTTCAATACCATCGAGAAAACAGGCGGGGCGAATACGCATACGCTGGCGACGGCAGAGTTGCCGTCTCACAACCACTCGTTCAGCGGATCGGTGACAGTCAACGCAAACGGTTCGCATGCGCATCAGGCATCTTCGGGGTCCTACAAAGTTGGCAGCGGTTCTGCTTCCACTTATTACTATATGACGAATGGCGGCAGCACGAGCGGGCAGACGACCGGTACCGGCGGTTTGCACGATCATACGGGTTCCGTGTCAGGGTCGGTTGGTAGTAACGGTAGCGGATCTGCGCACAATAACCTGCAACCCTATATCACCTGCTATTTCTGGAAGAGAACGGCATAGTGTGCAAACTAAAAAGCTAAGCTTATCAAAAAAGCTATTGATTGAGCTTTTTGACAGGCTGAAACGAGCATGTGGAGTGGTTATTCGAGCTCCTCTTTCGCTTCAAGAGAATTCACTTGCATTGATAACGGTGCTTACAGTTGCGAGGTATCGATGGTTTTGAGCATGAATGGATGAATGCTGGCGGAGTCCGGCGACGCGGTGCTGCTTTCGCCCGCCTGCGCGAGCTGGTATATGTTTGATAACTTTGAACAGCGGGGCAGGGTGTTTCAGGAGATCGTGAATCAGTTCGCGTAAAGCCAGTTTTAAGAACGAGAGATACAACAAAAAACGCCCTTTCGGGCGTTTTTATAATAGTTGAGTTGAGAGACTCCCGTGGGAAACGGTCGTCAGTATTGGATGAATTTTTCTCCGGGAACGCCGCAGATGCTGCACTTCTCCGGCCTGAATTTCTCGATGTTGCCGCAAACGGGGCAGAGGAAGTAGAAGACTTCTTCGGTTTGATCCAGGCTCTCCAGCGCTTCCTGATATAGTCTTGCGTGGACTTCTTCCGCCTTCATGGCAAACGTAAACGAGTGCAGCGCGCCTTGATTCCCTTCCGCCTTGGCTTCCTCTACAAAGTCGGGATACATCTCTTTGTATTCATGCGTTTCACCGGCAACAGCATCTTTCAGATTTTCAGCGGTTGAATGGATTTGTCCGGCTACCTCAAAATGCTTTAATGCGTGAAGCGTTTCGGCGTCCGAAGCTGCTTTAAAGAGTTTTGCGGCATTCAGGTAGCCGTCCTTTTCTGCCTTGCGGGAGTAAGCCAGATATTTTCTGTTCGCCTGGGATTCCCCGGCAAATGCTTCCATTAAGTTGTCAAACGTTTTGTTGTTTTGCATTGTTCCATCCTCCGTGTTTTTTGAAATCAGAGCGATTAATTTTTCTACCGCATCTTTCGGGAAGCCTTCCGGCTGTTTGCCGTCAAGCAGGGATTGCAGGAATAGGATTGTGTTTTCGCTTTGAGGCAGCATATATCCGGCTTCCCTGATCAGGTCTTCCGCCATGATATGGTTTGACATTTCAATCGCTTTTGCGAGAGCGCCGGGCATTGCAGCAGCCATGCTTTCCTGCCCGGACTTACTGCGCAGTAGCGCTTTGAGTGCCGATACAACCAAATCCGACTTAACCTGCTGCGACGGATAATCGAAAGGCACCATAGAGATCGCCCCGGACGGGCAGGCATCCGCGCAATCCCCGCAACCCGTGCATTTTGCAACATCGATAATGCTGTTCTCGGTGTCCGTAGCCCCGGTCGGGCAGACATAGAGGCATAGACAGTCCTTTGTGCAAAGGCGTATATTTCTAACCGCATATTTCTTTGACATGATGCTACCTCCCCTCGGCTTTCACAAATTTCCAATCGGGTGCTTTACACACGGGACAAATAGCGGGAGGCGTATCGCCGATGAAGACGAATCCGCAAATGCTGCAAACAAATACCCCGGTTTTCGCCAGCATCGCGTCGCCTTCCTTGCCGTATCGTGTCAACAGCGATTTTAGGATGCGCGTGACCTTTTCGTTCCAGACGAGCGCCCGAAGCGCCCCTCGATCCTTGACATCGGAAGCAACGGCTGAAGCGTTTGGCAACCCTTCTGCCAGATCCTTTTCAACGAGAGCCAGCAGCGGCTCAAAGCCGGAATCCTGCGCGGGTTTGGAAGATGCCTGAAAATAATCAGCCAGTTTGGAAAACAGGCCGGCTTCTTCCATTTTGTACTGTTTTTCGCAGCCGCGAGCTAGATTTGTGCATAGAGCGCTCAACTCGCAGGGAGACAATTCTTGCATGTCGTCATGAACATCCGGGCTCGGTGCTGCTGTTTTTACAGCGGTTGTCTTCGGCTGGTCCTGCAGCGCAAAGTCGGACTTCGCGGCGCCGCATAACGGACAAACCCAGTCCTCGGGAAGCATGTCCCATTTCGTGCCGGGTGCAATTCCCGCGTCCGGTATGCCTTTGGATTCATCATAGGTGTATCCGCAGACGGTGCAGATATAGATAGCCATCTATTTCACTTCCTTCTATCGAATTTATTCCAGATCAAAACGGTCGGCGTTCATAACCTTCGTCCACGCGAAAATGAAATCCTGCACGAACTTCCCTTCGGCATCCACCGCGCCGTATACTTCGCAGAGCGCGCGGAGCTGCGAGTTTGCGCCGAAGACGAGGTCAACGCGCGTTGCCGTCCATTTACGTGCGCCGGTTGCGCGGTCTACGCCTTCAAACACGTCGGCATCCGGCGTGAGCGGCTTCCACTGCGTGCGCATATCCAGCACGTTGACAAAGAAATCATTGGTCAACAGTCCCGGCCGCTTTGTGAACACGCCGTGCGGCATGCCGCCGTAGTTTGCGCCGAGCACGCGCAGGCCGCCGAGCAGCACTGTCATCTCCGGCGCGGTCAGCGTCAATAGCTGCGCGCGGTCGATCATCAGCGTCTCCGGCATGACGGCATATTTCTCTTTCTGGAAGTTGCGGAAGGCGTCTGCCTTCGGCTCCAGAACGGAGAAGGAGGTTGCATCGGTCTGCGCCTCGGTCGCGTCGGTGCGTCCGGGCGAGAAGGGGACGGCGACATCATGTCCCGCATCCTTTGCCGCTTTCTCAATGGCGGCGACACCGCCGAGCACGATCAGATCGGCCAGTGAAACCTGTTTTCCGCCCGTCTGCGCCTGATTGAATGACGTCTGAACGGAAGAGATTGTGTTTAGCGCCGCCTGAAGCTGCTCCGGCTCGTTGACCTTCCAATTTTTCTGCGGATCAAGACGGATACGCGCGCCGTTTGCGCCGCCGCGTTTGTCGGAGCCGCGGAAGCTCGATGCACTCGCCCATGCGGTTTTGATCAACTGCGCAGAGGATAGCCCACATGCGAGCAAACGCTCCTTGAGTAACGCGATATCCGCTTCGTCAATGGGCTGATAGGTCGCCTTTGGGACGGCGTCCTGCCAGATGAGTTCTTCCGCGGGTACTTCCGCGCCAAGATACCGCGCGCGGGGTCCCATATCTCGATGGGTGAGTTTAAACCATGCGCGGGCAAACGCGTCCTCAAACAGTGCGGGATTTTCCGCGTACTTGCGCGAGATCGGCTCAAAGACGGGGTAGTAGCGCAGAGACATATCCGCGGTGGTCATCATCGGACGGAGCATGACGGACTTATCGTGCGCGGCAACAACCATGTCTTCCGGCGCGACGTCTTTTGCGAGCCACTGGTTTGCGCCCGCCGGACTCTTGACTAATTCCCACTCGTATTTGAACAGGGTTTTGAAGTAACCCATATCCCATTTGGTCGGGTTCGCTTTCCATGCGCCCTCAATGCCGCTGCCGATGGTGTCTCCGCCCATGCCGGTTCCAAATGTGGAACGCCAGCCGAGACCCATGTCCTCGAGCGGCGCCGCTTCCGGCTCTCTGCCCACATGGGTTGCGGGGCCTGCGCCGTGGCACTTGCCAAAGGTATGACCGCCGGCGATCAGCGCGACGGTCTCTTCCGGACTCATTGCCATGCGCGCAAAAGTTTCTTCGACGTCTCTGCCGGAGGCGACGGGATCGGGCACGCCGTTCGGCCCTTCGGGATTGACATAGATCAAGCCCATCTGCACGGCTGCGAGCGGGTTCTCCAGCTCGCGGTCACCGCTGTAGCGCTTATCGCCGAGCCATTCGGTCTCGGAGCCCCAGTAAACGTCGGCGTCGGGCTCGTAAACATCCTCGCGGCCGCCCGCAAAACCGAAGGTTTTAAAGCCCATCGATTCAAGCGCGCAGTTGCCGGCGAGGATCATCAAATCCGCCCAGGAGATCTTTTTGCCGTATTTTTGCTTGATCGGCCAGAGAAGCCTGCGCGCTTTATCGAGGTTTACATTGTCCGGCCAGCTGTTCAGCGGGGCGAAACGCTGCGTACCGTTGCCAGCGCCGCCGCGGCCGTCCTGCATGCGGTATGTGCCCGCGCTGTGCCATGCCATGCGGATCATCAGCGGGCCGTAATGGCCGTAGTCCGCCGGCCACCAGTCCTGCGAATCCGTCATGAGTGCGTACAAGTCCTGCTTGATCGCCTTCAGATCCAGCGTGAGGAACTCCTTCTTGTAGTCGAAATCCTCTTTCATAGGGGTGCTCAGGTTGGAATGTTGATGTAAGATGTCGAGATTCAGCTGATTCGGCCACCAATCCCGGTTAGTCGTGCCACTTCCTGCAACCATGCGTGTTTTTCCCGTAACCGGGCAGCGAATGATCTCTTCCATACGTTCAATCTCCTTCTATATTTATTTTGACTTGCTCGTCGAACGGCTGCTCATGCAGCGGTTCGACGGTTTATCCTTTGTCTTTGCAGCGTTTGCACACACCACGGTAGAAGATGTCCCTCTGGCGGATGCTCCCGGCTTCAGGGAACTGCAGATTGAGCTGATCAAATTCGACGGGTTCGTCATAGATCGCCCCGCAGCACTCGCAGACGAAGTGCCCGTGGTCGTTGGTCAAAATATCATATCTCGCCTCATTGTTATCCAGATACACGATACGCAGGATACCTTTCTTTACAAAAAGAGTAAGGGTATTATAGACGGTCGCTTTGGAGAGAGCTTGTCCCTGAGCGGCGAGGTCCGCGTAGATTTGTTCGACGGTGGGGTGAACGTGGCAGCTATTCATATAGTTAAGTAAAAGCAGACGTTGGAGCGAAGGTTTGATTCCCTTCGATTCTAAGAGCATAGTTAGTTCGGCAAAATTCTTCAAATCGGCACCATCCTAACTAGAAAGAATATAGCATTTAGAATGATTCTAAATTCATGTTATCGCAAATAAGAACGTATGTCAATCGGCAAACAATTTTTACAATACAAATGATTGGTATTATTTACGACGAAATCAAGATGCTCGATACCCACAAAAATGGATTTTCCGCTAACCCCTGAGGTCAAAGACTGCCAGCGGAAATATAACGTGCATATAGTATTCGTTTGAATTTAAGCCTAGCGTAAAGACGATGAATTGAAGGACTTCTTTACATGCTGTTTTTTGAAGAGGACGGGACAGGGGTAAGAAATTAATAGATAGGGTAACCCTCTCGGAGTACCCCAAAATAGCGAAAGGCACTCAGTCGGGGGAAAGAGTGCCTTTCTAATTTGCATGGTAAATCTTGTTAGGGATTGGGACATACCCGGGTAGGTAGGTTGTGTATACCATGCAAGCTTCGATGTATCTGCATCATAGCAGATTTTGCTCTGAAATACCATGAAGAAATCATGAAATTTGTTAGGTTCGGAATGGAGGAAATAAGTGGAATTCACGCGCAATTTGAAGAAGGGCACATCCGGTGAGGACGTGCTTTTTTGTAAGCAAAAGCTCTTAGAGCTTGGGTTCTACGGCGACCACATTACAACGGTCAGCAAGAAGACATTTGGTGCGGACACGTTGGAGGCCGTGAAGCGGTTTCAGGCGCAGGCCGGGCTGACAGTCGACGGGGTCATAGGGAAAGAAACGTGGGCGGCGCTGTTCGGCGACACGGCAACAGAAGCGGAGCCGATCACAAATGATATGGTATCGGACAAATCGACTGCGGTCTGCACACTAGCGCTTACGCGCATAGGGGATCTGTACGTATGGGGCGCATCCGGCTTGGCAGATCTATCCAATGCAAAAATTCAAGCGATGGACGAGGAGTTCGCGCGGGCGATCTCTTTCCGCGAGAGCCAGTACAAGGCAGGGTTTGCCGACCTCATGGCACATGACTGTTCCGGGTTCCTTTCGTGGCTTATGCGCGAGACGGGAATTTGGGATGATCGTAAGAATTGCGATGGACTTTGGGCGCTGTGCGATGCTGTGGCGCGCAATGAGCTGATCGCCGGCGACTTCCTGTATCGAAACAGCACCACAAATACCGAAGATGAAACGCACGTGGGGCTTTATCTGGGACGTGGCATGGTCATCCACGCCAAAGGTCGAGACGTTGGAGTCGTTGTGGAAGGTATCAATCAGGGCGGCAGCGGATACTGGCACAAGTGCGGCCGCTGCAAGCTTTTGAATCAATAAAATTGGGGGAACGAAGTTGGACTATATCGGAGAGATCATATCGGGCGTATTCGCGCTGTTGGTCGTTTGGCTGGAAGTGCGCATGACACGTGATCGAAAACAGGCGGAGAAAAGAGCAGCCATTCGCGCAAAGGAATCAAAGCTCGCCATGAAGATGCAGGACGCGAGCTTATCGCTATCGCTGGCGACAGCGATTGCCGTAGAGCGTGGTGAAACGAACGGCGAAATGAAAACTGCGCGGGAGAAGGCAAAGGCCGCGCAGGAGGAATATGACGATTTTGTCCACGAGCTTGCTTCGGAGCAGGCTACATCTATCTAAAAGAAGGAGAAAACTAACATGAAAAAGAAACTGGTCCTGGTACTAATCGCACTCATATTGCTCGCGTTACCCGCTGTCGCGTTGGCGGATTCCGGTGGAACCGCAGACGCCACCGTCACCGATATCCTGATCGAGAATGCCGTGAATATAGCCGCGGCATTTTTTATTGCGCTGATCGGCGTGCTTGGCGCGTGGCTGACCGTGAAACTTGGCAAAGCGACCCAGCTCGATAACGTGAATCACGCGCAGCAAGAACTGATCAAGCTAGCGCAGATCACGGTTGGCGAGCTGAAACAGACTGTCGTGGACGGCATGAAGGCCGCGCACAAGGATGGCAAATTGACCAAGGAAGAGATCACACAACTCGGTCAACTGCTCTATGAGAAAACCACAGCGAAACTCTCCGCATCTGCGATGGACGTGCTGACCGCCGCGCAGGTCGATATCTCTGCGTTGCTCACGGGTATTGCGGAACAACTGATCGGCAAAATGAAGGAGGACTAGTCCATGGAGGAACATGGAGCGGTTCTCCGTTTACCGCGCATGAGAACCTTGACGGAAGCGTACGAGTGCATTAAGGAAGCGGATCCACATACCGCGATCTCAGCAAACTACGTACGCTGCCTGATCGTTTCAGGCACGGTTCCGCGAATGAAGTGCGGCAAGAAGTATCTGGTCGACGTTGATTTGCTCATGGAGTACCTGAGAAAAGGTGCTCAGGGCAACGTCTGATATTCCTTTGGTAAACATCAAAGATAAGACTTGATAGTCGGTTCGACTAGAGCGAACATACAGACTACCTTGGAAGGGAGGATGCGAAATGGCAACGATATTAGAACGAAACGGTGGCTACATGATCATGGTCAGCGAGGGGTACGGCCTCGACGGAAAGCAAAAACGCAAAACCATGACATGGAGACCCGATCCCGGCATGACGAAGCGTCAGATCAAGGAAGAGCTGAATACGCAGGCGGTGCTGTTCGAACGCAGAGTGCGCACGGGTCAAGTGCTGGATGGGCATGTGACATTTGCAGAATTCGTCGAACGTTGGAAACGCGACTACGCGGAGCCGAACCTCGCGCCTAAGACGCTTGTTCGATATGAGGAATTGCTCAGGCGCATCCTCCCGGCGATCGGATATATCCGATTGGACAAGCTCCAGCCACATCATTTGATGGCGTTCTACGCCAGTCTGCAGAATACGGAGAATCAAAGCGGGGTGTCGTTCAAAGCGACACCCCGCTTGCTTACTGTGTTTCAAAAATCCGGTATGACACGACAGGCTTTGGCGGACGAAGCGGAATGCCATGTTAACACGATTTACCGCCTCATTCGGGGGCAGGGAGTGGATATCCGCATTGCGCAGGAAGCTTGCGACATTCTCGGGATCTCCTTCGAGGAAGGAGCGGAAACGACAAAACCAATGCATCAACTGGCGGGAAAGACGATAAGTCACAATCACAGAATGATTTCGTCTATCCTGAACCAAGCGGTGTTATGGCAGGTAATCCCAGACAATCCTTCGCGCCGAGTGAAGCCACCGAAGTTCGAGCGCAAGGAAGCCAAGTACCTTGATGAAGAGCAGACCGCGACGCTTCTGCGTTTGCTGGATAACGAACCATACCAAAATCAGGTGATGATTCGGTTCTTCCTACTCAGTGGTGTACGGCGCGGTGAACTCTGCGGGCTGGAATGGAAGGACATCGACTTTGACAACCATATGATCACGATCTGCCGCACATCGCAATACTTGCCTGAGAAGGGGATCTTCACGAAAGGCACGAAGACAGAATCCTCTGTACGCACAATTAAACTGCCGGAGCAGGCGTTCGAACTCATGAAAACGCATCGCAAATGGCAGTGCAAGCAAAGAATTTCGGTGGGGGATCGCTGGGTTGACAGCGACCGTATATTTGCACAGGATGACGGCACACCTGTTCACCCGGACAGCATCACGGGTTGGTTTCATGACTTTATCTCGCGAACCGATTTGCCGCAGATTTCGATTCATTCCTTGCGGCACACGAATATTACGTTACTCCTAGCGGCAGGAATCCCGTTGAAGACGGTGAGTTACAGGGCGGGGCATGCGCAGACGTCGACGACCGCGAACATCTACTCGCATGCGATCAGAACGGCGGATGAGAAAGCGGCGGAGGTGTTGGAAACTATGGTAAACGGTGACAAGGGATAATATTCTACGCTGAAGAGAAAACTTAGCGAGATACTTACAAAACTTCTCAATCAATGGGGAGATACGATATTACGTATTTCCGTTGAAAGAGTAATGCAATTTTATCTGGATGTTCAACACATTCATCGTATAGAATAAATCGTGAAAACGTAAGTTTTTCAATCAATAGATATGATAAAATAGAAAATCATGAGCGCGAAAAGTGGTTGTTGAAATAACCACCGCATTGCAGAACAAGAGGAATAAAATGGATTCGATTGAACTTTTTAGCGGAACTGGTGGACTCGCACTGGGACTTCAACTATCGGGATTTAACCACAAAGCGCTTCTTGAATGGGATCATGATTCGTGTGAAAATGTCAAAGCAAATATCGATGAAGGGTATGCTTTGGTTCGTGATTGGTCTGTATTCGAGACCGACGTACGAAAAGTAAAATACAATGACTTTGGACAAAATATTAAGCTGATTGCTGGCGGTCCCCCTTGTCAACCTTTTTCGCTGGGGGGGAAACATCAGGCTTATAACGATAAAAGGGACATGTTTCCCGAAGCTGTTAGAGCGGTTCGAGAACTTAGACCGCTTGTTTTTGTTTTTGAAAACGTGAAAGGATTACTTCGTAATTCATTTAGCGATTACTTTAATTACATTATCATGCAATTAACATATCCAGACATAGTTAAGCAGGACAATATGGATTGGGTCGATCATATGAAAGTCTTAGCGGGACGGAACTCGATCAAGAGTAAGGAAGGCTTATCGTACAACGTAGTGTTTAGACTGTTAAACGCGGCGGATTACGGAGTTCCTCAGGTCCGACAAAGAGTGTTTATTGTAGGTTTTCGTAATGATCTCGAGACAAGATGGTCCGTTCCCGAACCAACACATTCACTTGATCTTCTACGATACGCACAGTTCGTTTCTGGCTCTTATTGGGAAGAGCATGGTATTTCAGCTATGAAACGTTCTACGGTTACACTTACTGACAAGGAGTCTATTCGCAGGCGAGTCGAACTGAATGTGACAGGAGAGCGCTGGCGCACTGTAAGAGACGCACTACAGGGGCTCCCCGATCCGAGAGCTGAGGAGAGTTCGACGTTTGGAGTATATAATCACGAGTTTCGTGCCGGAGCAAGAACTTATGTCGGACATTCGGGTAGCATCATGGATGCTCCCTCAAAGACAATCAAAGCGGGAGCACACGGTGTACCCGGCGGAGAAAACATGTTAGTACAAGACAATGGTGATCTTAGATACTATACTGTGAGAGAAAGCGCAAGGATCCAGACTTTTCCAGATGAGTATAGATTTCATGGTTCTTGGACGGAAAGCATGCGACAGATTGGTAACGCAGTACCCGTAAGGTTAGCTAAAATAGTGGGCGATTCAATCAAAAAACAACTTGAAAGGATTGATAGTAATCTATGAAACGAACCGATGTTCCCGTAATCGAACCTTTCAATCCGCTCGACAAAAAGAATCTTGGTGAAAGCTTAACAAGGGCTTTACTCGAATCAGAAGTTAGTTCGCTTCCGCCAACTTCATTTATTGGCGCGGGAGTTTATGCTTTATACTATACCGGCTCGTTTCCTGCATATGAAGTTCTTTCCACCGTAAATCAAGACGAACAGTTTTTATGCCCGATTTATGTTGGTAAAGCGGTACCGGCTGGGGCAAGAAAAGGGGGAACCGGAACCGAAGACGACCAAGGATTTGCCTTAAGAAATAGACTTCGTGATCATGCGGAGTCGATTTCGGCTGTAAGCAATCTTGATATTAGCGATTTTTATTGCCGTTTCTTAGTTGTAGATGATATTTGGATCCCACTTACGGAAGCTTTGTTGATAGAGAAATATAAACCAGTTTGGAATCGTGTTCTAGATGGATTTGGCAATCATGACCCGGGAGGAGGGAGGCATAGCGGGAAGATGCCCCAATGGGATTGCTTACATCCTGGCAGAAGTTGGACCAGAAATTTACAACCATGCACGTTCTCACCGCAAGAATTAGAGCTACGCGTGAGAACCTACTTGGAGGAGGCTCTTTTGTAATTAATTTTGGTAAGTGGCATGGACGACGTATATGAAAAATCGAAACGTTCGGAGATTATGAGCGCGGTTCGGTCGAAAGGCAATAAATCGACCGAACTAAAACTGATAGAAATATTTAAGGCAAACGGTATAAAAGGATGGAAGCGAGGATATCCGGTCAAAGGGCATCCTGATTTCGTGTTTCTAGATAAAAAAATAGCAATTTTTGTTGATGGTTGTTTTTGGCATGGGCATACCTGTAAACATATACCGAGGTCGAACGAAGAGTTTTGGATAAAGAAAATCGAATCAAATAAATTACATGATACCATTGTCACAGAAAAGTTTATATCACGTGGATGGCGGGTTGTTCGCATATGGGAATGCGAACTACGTGGGGCGGCGAAGGTTGATACCATTAGCACGATAATTTCGATTACTAGTTCTCCGGCAAAGAATGTTTTTTAGCAAATCATTAAAGAAATGCTGGACATATCATTGTTGTTGAAATATTCTAGTAGAAACCAACCAATGTAGTAAACGATTGATTAAGGAGAGCATATGGCAGGGAAAGCGGCAGGAATGCCAACAAAAAGTTTTTTCGTTGAAATGCTTACTAGAGATATCGATCTAAAAGATGCGATTCTTGATTTGCTTGATAATTGTTTAGACGGCGTTGTTAGGAGTAAAGGTGCGGAGAATAAAAGAACGGATAGCAATTACTATTCGGGGTTTTTTGCGGAAATCTTAATCGGGAAAGATTTATTCAGTATATCTGACAATTGTGGCGGGATTCCTCGCGACACTGCTGAAAAGTATGCGTTTAGAATGGGGCGATCATCGGATAAAATCGATGAAGATCTTCCTACGGTTGGCATATATGGAATCGGGATGAAGCGTGCTATCTTTAAAATTGGTAGAATTGGTGAGGTAGTAACACGAAATAATGGTGCGGCTTACAAAGTAAGCATACCTGCTTCTTGGGCAACAGAAGATGAATGGGACTTCCCAATTGAAGATATTTCATCCGAAGAAGTATTGCCTCAGGGGGGGACGGAAATTAGAATATCAGAAATAAATCAAATAATTGGTGAAGAATGGTCGTCACCACTAAAACTATCATTTTTTATCGAACAATTAAGCAAAGAAATTAGGCAATGTTATAGTTTTATTATTCAAAAAGGCTTTCAAATATCGATTAATGGTAGCGAGATTGAGCCAGTACAAATCCAATTATTGTTAGCAGACGACACGAAGAATCCTAGAATTAGTCCTTATGTCTTCAAACATACATATGATGACGTCAATGTCAGCCTAGCTGTTGGGTTTTATGCGTCGCCACCTTCGCCAGACGAGATCGATGAAGGAAACAGCTTGAAAAGGACATCATTGGATGCTGGTTGGACTGTTCTTTGCAACGATAGAGTAGTTTTATATAATGACAAAAGCCATCTTACCGGATGGGGTGAAGCCGGAGTTCCTCAGTATCACACGCAGTTCACGGGAATTCGTGGGATTGTAATGTTTGAAAGCAACAACCCTAAGAGCCTTCCGATGACTACGACCAAACGAGGTATCGATTTGTCATCAAAAGTGTATTCGGCCGTTAAAGATAAAATGCGGCAAGGCATGCAATTATTCACAGATTACACCAATAGATGGAAAGGACAAAATGAAGGCGAACGTGTGTTTTCGTCGGTTGCACATCCCATACCGGTTGGAAAGATTTTTGAAGCTGCAGAGACAAGAGAAGAGCGATACGCAATAGATCTTCATACTACTAAAACGGGACGAGTATATAATCCTTCATTACCGAAGCCGCCGAATGATAAACTATTCAGAATAATCCATTATTCTAGAGATATAGAAGAAATTTCAGATGTAACCGAGTACCTGTTTCACGACCGAGATTACCCGGCTAAACCTTCTCAGGTGGGTGAAATATGTTTTGAGCGTACGCTTCGCGAAGCGCATTCAAAAAAAGGATTATAGTATGAAGAGTCAACCATTTTATCATTTGCGTCCAAATAAAAGCATTGATAGAACCCTTTTTTCGCAGGTATTACTCGGACTTAGTAGAATATTGCCAATTTCGCATTATCAGTACATTGGATTTGGATCGTTTCTATTTGATGATTTTAAGCTCTTGCATGATATCGTTAATATTTCTAATATGATTTCGCTGGAGATAGATCCACGAGAATATGATCGAGCACGATTCAATATTCCGTACAATTGCATAGATTTACGTAATATGTCAAGTACGGAATTCATATCCGAACTGATAACGGAAGAAGATTCTCAAAGTATTGTTTGGCTTGATTTTGTAGAACCAAAGGAGCTCTCGAGGCAATTAGCTGATTTTGCCGCATTACTTGAAAAACTGAACCCAAATGATGTTGTTCGTATAACCCTGAATGCTAACCCGGCTGCATTAGGAACGGAAGCAGACGATGTCGAGAAACTACACGAGGCAAGGGTGGAGAAGTTAAAGACGCGCGTTCAAGAAGCCTATCTACCACAATCACTATCTTCTGAAGATGTTATGACCAACGGTTATCCTAATACATTATTAAGAATACTGCAAAATGTAGCGATGCTTTCACTTACCGACGATCCGCCATTCAGCGCAAACTTCCTATTTCCGCTATTTTCGAGTGTTTATGCGGATGGTCAGCAGATGGTTACCTTTACAGGTATTGTACTTGATAACCACGAATTTGAACTTGATATTCGCAGGGCTTTACAAGACCATCCTTATATTAATTTTTCATTTACTGAACCTAACATCATTCAAATTCCAGCATTATCGACTCGAGAAGTAACAGAACTAAACAAGTATATACCTAGCCCTGAAATGAGAGAGCAACTTGAACAAACATTCCCGTTTATTTTCACCCCTAAAGACCCACGTCTACTCGACAGTTATATTTTATTTTATAAGTACTATCCAAATTATTATAAAATCAGTCTCTGATAGATTGAACTTAGTAATCTTTCCGCAACGATTGGTGACACACTATTTCCTACTTGTCTGAATCCGTGCCATATTGTATTAGGTAATTTAAACCAATCGGGAAAACCTTGTAAACGAGCCGCCTCTCGCGGAGTTATTACTCGGTTGTATTGATAATGAATAGGCCGAACAGCCTGAAAGCTACCTTTTTCCGGCCCTGTACCAGCGCGCAAAGTCAAACAGAACCGTTCGGGCGACAAGCGCGTTTGTTTAGATACTTTATCGGTTTGACCGTGCTGAAGTTTTTCGAATCGCGAAATTACATCTTTTGTGTGAATCGTGCGAATGCACCCGTTGACAATATGTTGGTTTTCATATCGTTCGACATATGTTGAATCGCCAACCCCTGAAGGGCGACAGTTTACAACGCGTTGAAAGAAAAATGAATTTTGGATATGCCGATTATGCTGTTCGAAATAATCGCACGACACTTCGGCTTCACCATTATTCAACAAGAGAGTGGAAATATCACCAGGCAATCCTTCAAGTGCTTGGCCTGAGGTTGTCTTCAAGATTTCAGGGATTTTAGAATCTTCGATGATTTGTGTGGTAATTGGAAGAATTCTGTCATCGTTTTTATAACCAATAAAGAACATACGCGTTCTTATCGTGGGTGCCCCATATTCACTTGCGTTAACAATTATTGGTGGCAAGTTAATATAATCACGAACATAATTCGTGGCAGTGTCTCTAATATGATCATACTTGCTATTCATAATACCAGGTACATTTTCGGCTACATAAAATAAAGGCTGTAGTTCGGAAACTAGATGGAAAAACTTCACGAACAGTTTGTTCCGCGAATCATCTGCGTTTTTATGTCCAATAGTACTAAAACCCTGACAAGGCGGTCCCCCAATAACACCCCATATCTGAGCTCTGTTTATCCCGGAGAGTTTTCTGATGTTTGCACCGGTTAATTGAGTAATATCGGCTAGAATATGCTTTGATGAAGGGAAATTAATGCTATGTGTTTTCATAGCATTTTTATCGTTATCAATTGCGGCTACAACATCAAATCCGGCTCTTACTGCACCTAAACTAAGCCCACCTGCGCCAGAGAACAAATCAATGACAGTAGGTTTTTTTGTTTTTTTATTGGGAGACAATTGCCCTTGCTTTTTCATTATTATCATGTTGTTAAGATTATCTCTAATAAGAACGGTTTGTCAATTTTAAATTATACCATTCATAATATCACTTGCACTATGGGAAAGTTGGAGTTCGAGCATCTGTAAATGGTGTTTGAGTATTCCTTTGATTTGGATATTTTGCTTCTGTCATTCTGCAATTGCGTGGAGCGATCTAGACTCGACTACCGCGCATATCTATTCGATTTCAATTTGGATCGCGGATAAAAAGGCGGCGGAGGTGCTGGACAATGATCTGGGTCTGCATATCAGGCAACATTGGGCCTATATACAAAAATCGGAGAGGTTGCTTTCACGGTCAAAGAACGATTCGTAAAGCCAATGATAACTTTGGCGTTCAATAACTATAAGCAATAGAAACTAACGGAAACAGCGGGAACAATTGGCAATCTCGGACGATTACATATCAACCATTATCCCAACAAACAACAAATAAACAACAACTAGTAGGTTTTGAGGCAATTATGTGTCCAAGAATGATTCTCGAGGTATGCAAAAACCGCCCGAATTGGGCGGTTTTTAATTGGTTGCGGGGGATGGACTTGAACCAACGACCTCCGGGTTATGAGCCCGACGAGCTACCAACTGCTCTACCCCGCGACGCTTGTCTTTCGACGTGCAAAAAGTAATATAGCATAATAGAACGGCAAAGTCAACCCCGATTGAGAAGAAATACGATTCCAAGCGCGTGACCAAGCACTCCGGTTTTGCTCAATTTGAATTAATAAGGCTTAAGTATTGCGCTTTTTTGTCGTATCTGCAATAATATAGGAAGCATTTCTCTGTATCCAGGCGCGCGGCGTTTACTCCACTTATTTATTCGCCACGACGCTCAATAAAGGAGGGATACCCATCCGCAAGGCTTGCGGTGCGGCAGTGTGGAGACCTGTCGTAAAGCGTCCGTCGTATTTTCAGGCGAACGCGAGTTGGGCGGTTAGCGATTGCTGCGCCCGATGAAGCCAAAAATACCATGGCAAACGTTACTCTCAAGAACATCAAGAAGGTCTACGACAAAAACGTAGTGGCGGTGCAGGAGTTCAATCTTGACATCGCGGACAAAGAGTTTATCGTGCTCGTCGGGCCGTCCGGCTGCGGCAAGTCGACAACTCTGCGCATGATCGCCGGTCTCGAAGAGATCACGGAAGGCGAGCTCTACATTGGCGACAAACTCGTCAACGACGTTGCTCCCAAAGATCGCGATATCGCGATGGTCTTCCAGAACTACGCGCTCTACCCGCACATGACCGTGTACGAGAACATGGCGTTCGGGCTCAAGCTGCGTAAGTATCCCAAGACCGAAATCGACGCCAAGGTCAAGGAAGCGGCAGAGACACTCGGCATCACCGAGTTACTTCAAAGAAAACCGAAGGCACTCTCCGGCGGACAGCGTCAGCGCGTAGCTATCGGTCGTGCGATCGTTCGCCATCCGCAGGTCTTTCTCATGGACGAACCGCTGAGCAACCTCGACGCGAAACTACGTAACCAGATGCGCGCCGAGCTGATCAAGCTCCGCCAGAAGGAAAACACGACGTTCGTCTACGTTACCCACGACCAGACCGAGGCCATGACGCTGGGCGACCGCATCGTCATCATGAAGGACGGTTTCATACAGCAGATCGGCACGCCGCAGGATGTGTTCAACCATCCGGCCAACCTATTTGTCGCGGGCTTCATCGGTTCGCCGCAGATGAACTTCTTCGATGCGGAACTCGTCAACGAAGGCGGAAAATACTATGTTCGCCTCGAGGATGCCATCATCGACCTGCCGGAAGCCACCGAGCGCGCGCTCAAGGCAAAGGGCGTTCCGTCCAAGAAGGTCGTTCTCGGCGTCCGTCCGGAGCACATTACGCTTTCGAAGAAGACGCGCAATGCGGTCAGCGCAGTGGTTGACGTATCCGAGATGATGGGCAGCGAACTGTATGTTCACGTGACTGCGGCCGGTCGGGATTCCGTACTGCGCATCGCGACGGTTGACCTGCCCACGGAGAATCGCATGGGCTTTAAGTTCGGCGATCAGCTGTATTTCACGTTCGACGGCGCGCTCGCGCACATGTTCGATCCGGAAACCAGCGTAAACCTGCTGTAAGCAAAACCAATCAATTAAGCGCTCCCGTTTATGCGGGGGCGTTTTTCGCGCACGGTTTGTTCGGCGGGGATGTTCAAACGCGCTATCTTCTGCTAGAATAAGGACATCGATCGTTCGAATAGTTGATCGACACGGAAAGGATCGTGGTATCATGCAGATCGACGCAAGGGGCAAAGCCTGCCCGCAACCGGTGATTCTCGCGAAGAAGGAACTTGACGGCGGTTGCCGGGACTTGACCGTTTTGGTGGATAACCGCGCGGCGGTGGAGAACCTTACGCGGCTGGGCAATTCGGCTGGCGTTTCCGTGACGTCCGGCGAGGCGGAGGGCGGATTCTTCGTTCGCCTGACCGGGGAAGCGAGGCCCGGCGAGATGCCCGCGATTGCCTGCCCGACGACGGGGAGCGGCTATGCCGTGTTCGTCGGCAAGGACGTGGTTGGCGCGGGCGATCCCGCGCTCGGCTACAACCTGATGAAGATGGCGCTCTATACACTCGCACAGGGCGACAGCACGCCCGCCTACCTGCTCTTCATGAACGACGGGGTAAAGCTCCCCGCGGGCGAAGAACCGCAGGTGCTTGAGAGCATTCAAGCGCTGTTCGACAAAGGGACGATTGTGCTAGTTTGCGGAACGTGTCTGAACTACTATGGTCTCGCGGAGCGGCTCAAGGTTGGCACCGTGAGCAACATGTACGACATTCTTGGCGCAATGCAGCGCGCGGATAAGGTGATTTCGCTTTGACGGAACAGGCCTACTGGCTGTTTGCGTTCGACTCGCCGCATGCGGCAATAGCGGCGCAGAAGCTGCTTGCAGAGTGCGGCGCGGTGGTGATGCCGACGCTACGGTGCATAACCGCGAGCTGCGGCATGTCCCTGCGACTCACCGACGTGCGAATCGAGGAAGCAAAGCAGATTATGAGGGACTCTGTCATCGACCCTGCGCTCTACCGGCTCTATCGCGTGGAGAGAGTGGACGTGGAGACGCGATGCACACAATATCCAGCCTAGGATAAAATAGCTTCCAGAGACCCACTGATTCCGGCGGGTCTCTCTTTTATATTCGAAAACTTACTTTCAAAATATATTCCTCTATAATAAATACAAATTGATTTCAGGATTCGGCACGCTCGGTCGTGTTATCTAGGAAGGCAAAAGAAAACCGAACAACAGGAGGGCGAGATTTGCGATCCTTGGTTCGCACGCAAAAAGAAATCTCAGAAGTGTATGAGCGCAACGTGGATACGGTTTACCGCGTTTGCTTTCTGTTCTTTCGCGGGAATCGGGCGGACACGGAGGACGCGGTTCAAACAACGTTTCTCCGCTTGGCGCAGGAACCAAAACCGTTTCGCGATGCGGAGCACGAGAAAGCCTGGCTGATTGTGACCGCCGGCAACATCTGCCGGGATATGCTATCCTCCGGCTGGCGAAGACGTGTGGTGATGGATGAACAGCTGATCGAGCGGAGCACGGATCCATTCGAAATCGACGAGACCCTGCAAAGCGTCATGGCGTTGCCGGACCACTACAAAACCGCAATCTATCTGTTCTATTACGAGGGCTACTCCGCCAAGGAGATTGCCGGTTACATGGGAAAATCCGTCGCTTCCATTTGGGGGTATCTGCATTCCGGCAGAACCCTTCTGCGAACGATGCTTCAGAAGGAGGAAGGAAGATGAAGAACAAACGCATCGTCGCCTCCCTGAGCCGCATTCGCGTACCGGACGACCGCAGGGAAGCGATGCTGAACAACATTCTCGCGCAAGCAGGTGTGGATTCGGCACGCTGCGAACCAAAACGGCGCGAGCCTGCTCTTTCGAAGCGGCGAAAAGCACTGTTGATTGCCATGGCTGCTGTGCTGTTGCTGCTGTCCGCTTGCGCAGCCTACGCGGTGTATTGGAGCAGCACCCAGCGCGCAAAGGATTATTCGCAGAGCGAGCAGGCGACGGACGACCGCCGCGCGCAGGCGGAGCGTGCTGCAGACGCGATTCTGGCGGGTACGACGTTTTATAGCACAATTGACCAAACGGCGGAAGTGGACGGCATATCGTTCTCCTGGAAAGGCGCAAATTACTGGGCGAACGACGACCCGCCGGAACTGCACCTCGTGTTCGACGCCAAGGACACAAAGACGAACAACGACAGCCGCCTCTACGACGTGGACTATACCCTGACGGTGAACGGGCAGACGTTTTCGGCCTATACCAAGGCGGAAGGGACGCGGCGCACGCTGCCCGCGATCGCCCGGGCGGACGCGATGGACGTGCAATATGAAATCTGGTTCCGAATGGACGGGTCGCCGGTTTCCGATGGAACCACCATGACCCTGGCGGGCGAGCTATACCAATATGATGCAAACGGGCAGCGAACGGAGCACCTCGGCGGATTCTCAATCGACTTTATCTATTCGATTCCGCAGGATCAGATCGATGCCGAACGGGAACGGCTGATCGCACAGGAGCTCGCGCGGCTGGACGCGGAGGCACAAATAAAGCAGGAAGCGCTCAGCGGCATGCCGGACGAAACGACCCCGCTCAACATTACGCAGGACGAGTATACCTTTGTCGATGCGCAAACTACGAAAGAGGGTTTTCTGCTGGGGCAATCGGTTGTGACCAGAGGCGCAGAGACGCCGGTCTTCTATATGGATGGCTATCGCTGGGGCGGCGAAACGATCAACAGAATCTTTACTCCTGATCTGACGCGCCCGCGGCTGGACATCGCTTGGGAAGTGGAATACTACGGAACCTCCGAAACGCTCACGCGTTATCCCTGGTACGCACCCGTCGATGAATTGCCGGAGACTGTGCTCATCGCCGTTGTGCGGGATGCGGGGAGCGAGCAGCGGCGAAAGGGCGGCATTGAAGAGGAGCTGCTTTCCTACGAGTGGCAGGCGGTCGAGTTGCTGCTGCGTGTCAATCCCCGCACGGGCGAGATCACGCTGCCAAAGGACGACGCGGAGCGCAAAGTCTGGCGTGCGGAATCGGATCGGCTTGCTGCGGACGGGCGTAATGATGAGTTGCTGATTTCGCTCTCTGGCGAGCAAACGATCAACGGCGTTACCGTCCGCCTCAAGCAGCTCCATGTGCAGACCGAACGGCAATTGATGTTTCTTACCTGCGAGGTGGACGGCATGTACATTCCGATGCAGAGGAGGCACTCACCGATAACGCTCTACCTAAACGGCGTTTCGCTGGGTACCAGATGCGACGAAAGCGAATTTTTAACGGAACCCGCGCAAGTCTGGGTGGATAGCTACGGTGGTTGGAAGAAGCACAACGGATTTCCCGGCGGCGGAGAGTTTACCTTCTCGCAGCATCCCAGCCGTTGGCCGGATACCTTTTCGCTGCGGGTGGTCTGGGAGCTGTCGGATCGGGACGAACAATGGAACGCCGTACCCATCGGCACATTCGACATATCCACGACGGTGACGCAGAAGGATATTGTGCGCGGGCCGCTTTCGGAGATCTACGATCTGCTGCGCTAAAAGTCTGCATCTTTTTTGCAACGGGGCAGCAGGAATATAGACCTTTGTGTTCCAAGAAACCCGCCGGAAACGGCGGGTTTTCTGTTGTTTTCGTATGGCGATTTGCTTCAGCGAAGTATCCTAAAAATCCGTTGTAAATATTTTCGCGAAATACCTTGACAGGTGAGGTATACTGCGTTAAGATATACCTGCAAACGGAAAGGAGGTGCGCCATGTCCGTTGCATCGGAACTCATTCGTGGGAACACGGAAACAATCATCCTGGCGCAGCTGATGAAGGGCGATGGCTATGGATACATGGTCAACAAAGCCATCCTGAGTTTGACCGGAGGAAAGTTTGAACTCAAGGAAGCGACGCTGTATACAGCGTTTCGACGACTTGAGGATGCGGGTTGCATCGTTTCGTACTGGGGGGATGAAACGACCGGCGCCCGCCGCAGATACTACTCCATCACCGATTTGGGAAAAGAATCGTTTCGGCTGCGAAAAAAGGAATGGGAGACTGCAGAAGCAGTGATTGACAAGCTATTAGCAGAAGGAGAAAAAGGGGAATCCATATGAACGAGAAATTGAGACATTACATCGATGACCTCTTTGCAAACGCCCCGTCGACCGTTCGGGCGGTGGAACTCAAAGAGGAGATGTACCAAAACCTGATGGATAAGTACAACGACCTGATCAACGAAGGCAAGAGCGAAGAATCCGCCTACAACATCGCCGTGGCGAGCATTGGCGACGTAGATAGTCTGATTAGCGCGCTGAGCAGCGAAAAGAACACGGTGACGCAGAAGAACAGAACCCGTTCGGGCATCTTAGTCGCGATTGCGATTGGACTCTACATTCTCAGCCCGGTTCCGGTGATACTGATTCAGGAAGAACTTGGCTTGATGTTCCTCTTCCTCTTCGCCGCGGTTGCCACGGGCCTGCTGATCTACAACGGCGCAACCCAAGAGCGCTATGTCAAAGCGGACGACACCATGGTAGAAGAGTTTAAGGAATGGAAGCAGAACGGTAAGCAGAAGAACAAAGCCGCGGAAGCGATTGTAGGGTCGTTCTGGCTCATCGCCGTTTGCGCTTACATCATCGTGAGCTTCATGACCGGAGCATGGCACATTACCTGGATCATCTTCTTAATCGCGGCGGCAGTCGCATCCTTGATCCGCGGGATCTTCATGCTCAAGCAGTAGAAACAGGGGGAACAATCAAATGAGAGCAGCAGGTATTATACGAATCATTGTAGGACTGGTTCTGGCGGTGCTACTCACCGCGATCCTGGTCGTACTACTCACCGGAAACAACATCTTCTCCAACCTTGGTTGGAAGGGCGGCTGGGTGAACAACTTCATCGACCGCGTGGTCTACACCTCGGGCGGTGTCAACGAGGACACGAACGAGATCATCGTTTCGGAACAGGCGACCATCCCGGCGGCGTCGATTCAGAAGATCAAGATCGACTGGGTATCGGGCAGCGTGGAACTCCGCGTTGGATCGGGCAGCGACATTACGCTCTCCGAATCGTCCTATCGCAATCTCACAGATCGCCAGAAGATGCGTTACAGCGTTTCTTCGGACGGCACGCTGAAGATCAACTTCTGCGACGATCTGGACAACATCTTCAATTGGTTCGATCTGGACGCAAACATGCCCGCGAAGGCCTTGGTGGTTGAGGTTCCCGCTTCGCTGGCCGGCGCGCTGCAGGAAGTGAACATCGACGTCGTCTCCGCGAGCGTAGACCTCTCCGGCGTGTACGGCACGGATACCGAGATCAGTACGGTTTCCGGCGCGATCAACTGCACGGATGTTTCGGTGGACAGGCTGAGCCTTGGTTCCACGAGCGGCGCAATCGTCTGCGAAAACACGAAAGCAGAGCAACTGCACCTCAACAATGTCAGCGGTAGCATGCGCGCCGAAGGCGAGTTTGTTGAAATTGATGCGGAAACGGTCTCCGGCAGCGCGCGGCTGAGCTGCGCAACGGCTCCGTCGAAGATCCGCGTGGATGGTGTAAGCGGCAGCGTTACGGTTTCTCTGCCGGAAACGGCCGGATTTACGGCCAAGCTGGACTCCGTCAGCGGTTCCATCAGCTGTGACTTCCCGGGCACGCTCGGCAGCGACATGGTCGTTGTTGGCGACGGAAGCGCGAACTATCGCTTCGGCACGGTCAGCGGCAGCCTGAGGATCGAGAAAAACTGATTTCGACAAAACAATACAGCGTTTGCGAGGCCGGCGGATATCCGCCGGCCTTTTTACGAGCAGCGTGCATCTCTCCGGGTGCCTTGCCATGTAATCGAATACCAAAATTCGATCATTCCAATTGGAATATTACGAGGAATTGACGGAAGCGTTGCGCTTGGTACATCCAGCGGGTAAAATAGAAACAGAATGGAGTTCCGCAAGGAGCCCGATCCAAATCGAATGGAGACGATCGCTATGCTACCCATCCGCAGCAGACTGATTGACGGCGAATTTGACGAAATCCTGAAATCTCTGTATGGAACTGCGTTTGATGCGCAAAAGAACAAGTATGCCGCCCTGACGGACGCGTTTGAAGGCGCGTTCGGCGAGAGCGACAGCGCCGCCCTGTTTTCCGCGCCGGGGCGAAGCGAAATCGGCGGGAATCACACGGATCACCAGCTCGGGCGCGTGCTCGCGGCGGCGGTGACGATGGACACCCGCGCGGTTGTTGCGCCGCGGACGGACTCGACCGTTCGGATTCACTCGCAAGGGTACACGCCGCTCTGCGTTTCGCTCGACCGACTCACGCCGGAGCAGGGCGAGGAGAATGCCAGCGAGGCGCTCGTGCGCGGCATTGCGGAACGGCTGACGATGACTGGACGCAAGGTCGGCGGGTTCGACGCGGTCACCGCTTCGGATGTGCCGAAGGGTTCTGGGCTTTCCTCCAGCGCGGCGTTCAGCATTCTGGTTGCGACGATCTTCTCCGAACTCTACAACGACGGGAAGATTTCGCCCGTGGAGCAGGCGCTCGCGAGTAAATACGCCGAGAACAACCACTTTGGCAAGCCGAGCGGCTTGATGGATCAGCTCGCCTGCGCGGTGGGCGGGTTCATCACGATTGATTTCGAGCGACCGGAGGAGCCGAAGATCGAACAAATCGACTGCGACCTCGCGGCGCTGGGCTACGATATCTGCATCGTCAACTGCGGCGGAAACCACGCCGATTTAACGCCGGAGTATGAGGCGGTGACCAATGAAATGGGCAGCGTTTCTCGGTACTTTGGAAAAAACGTGCTGCGCGAGGTAGACGAAGGGGAGTTCTACGCGTCGCTGGGGCAGCTCAGGAACGTGGTCTCCGACCGGGCGCTGCTGCGCTCAATGCACTTCTTTGGCGACAACGCGCGTGTGCCGCTGCAGGCCGAGGCGCTGAAGCGCAAGGATATGGATACATTCCGCAAGCTCATGAACGAGAGCGGGCGCTCAAGCTTTATGCTGCTGCAAAACGTCTGCCCAACGGACGCATCCGAACGCGGGCTTGCGCTTGCGCTGGCGCTCTCCGAACGCGTGCTGGGCGAGCGCGGTGCGTGGCGTGTACACGGCGGCGGGTTCGCGGGCACGATTCAGGCGCTGGTGCCGCTCGATTTGACGGAGGCATATCAGGCCGAGATGGAGCGCGTGTTTGGCGTGGGCTGCTGCTACCGCTTTGCCGTTCGTCCCGTCGGCGGCGTTCGAATCGGCTAAGAAACATAAACTAAGAAGTATAAAGAAGAAACACCGCTCCGAAGACCGGGGCGGTGTTTTTGCTTGCGAAGGGTGGATGAATCGTGGAGAAAGGGATCGACCTATTTGCGTGCCAGCGCGGCGACGAGCGCAATGTGTTCCGGCGTGGTACCGCAGCAGCCGCCAAGTCCCCAAACGCCGCCATCCGCGAGTTTCTGCATCTGCTCGGCGAACGCTTCCGGACCGACGAGATAGCGCGTTTCGCCGTCCTGAAACACCGGCAGGCCCGCGTTTGGCTGCATCACGAGCGGCTTTGTCGCGCAGGCGGCAAAGCGCGGAAGCAGCGCAACGAGTTGCTCCGGACCTACGCCGCAGTTGCAGCCGAGCGCGTCCACGCCAGCGTCCTCCAGTGCGGCAACAACCGTTTCCAGCGTTTCGCCGGTCATGATGCGCCCGTTGGGGTCGTAGGTCATGGTGCAGATTATTGGCAGGCCGCCGCCGTAGAGCTTCGCGGCTTGTACGCAGACGAGCGCTTCGTTGAGCGCCGCCATGGTTTCGATTAAAATGCAGTCGGCGCCAGCCGCAACACCCGCTTCGATGGGTTCGCGAAAGAACGCGAGCGCTTCCTCTTCCGTGAGGTCGCCCAGCGGTTCCAGAAACTCGCCGAGCGAGCCGAGGTCGAGCCCGACAAACGCCTGCCGCCCAGAGGCCGCAATCGCCTCCTGAACGAGCCGTACGCCCGCCGTTACAAGCTCCGCCGGGGAATTGGGCACGCGCTTGAGTCGCGGCTTCGTGCTGCCGAAGGTGTTGGTGGCAATCACATCCGCGCCCGCGAGTAGATACGCCGCGTGGACGGCGCGAACCGCGTCCGGATTCGTCAAATTCCATTGATCGGGCGACTGTCCGGCGCGCAGACCCGCCGCAAGCAGCATGGTGCCCAGGCCGCCGTCAAAGACAACGTGTTTTTGAGAGAACGTTTCCGAAAACTTCATATGGATCACCAATTCCTTTATTTGGTCGATTCTACCACAATCCCGCGCCCAAACGCAACGAAACCACGACAGAAAACGAAGAAAAACGGCGCAAACCGAAGCCTGCGCCGTGCTGAATACCACTACTGAATCAATCCAGTACCGTGTTGATGACCGTCGGCGGATGCTCGAGCAGCTCCGGATTCGTCAGGTACTGCTTAAAGCGGCGGAACACGGCGGCAAAGTAGCTGCCGGAGCAGATGCGCTCGTCCATGACCACGCCCATGGGCAGCGAGCGTTCAAAGACGATTTCCTCGCCCTTGCGAACGGGGATTTCGCGCATGTTGCCGAGGGTGATGAGAATGCTCGTGGTACCGAACTCATACACATGGTGGAAGATATGGTTCGTGCGGATGCTCGCGAGGTTCGAAATCGTCATGCTGGTGTGGAACGGGCTGGCCTTGATCAGGCTCTTGGGCAGCAGGCCGTAGCGGTCCATAAACCGCAGCAGGCCGACGCCAAAGTTGACGAGGCCGGGGATCTTGAGCAGCGTGCGGACGATGTCGTCCGTTGCGTTCGTGTCTCCCTCCGCGCGGTTATCCACGACGTAGCGCTCCATGGTTTCGTGGACGGAGAAGATGTCGTCGTCCATCTTAAAATACATCTTGCTCATCGTGCCGTCCAGATCGCCGGGCTTGAGCACGACCATGGCGACGGAGAACTCGTTTCGCTGATAGATGCGCTTGTTGGCGATGAAGCGGTTGAGCAGCGGATATTCCGCTGCGGTGCGCACATAGGCCGCGAGCACGACGCCGAGGTGCGAAAAGCGGTAGCCCTGCTTGCGCTTCTCGTTGAGATAGGACTGCATCGGCGAAATTGGAACGTCGACTTCGATCATGTTCATCGCGTCGTAGCGGTATTTGAGGATATAAGGCATGACCGTATAGATTGGGTTCGCGTCTTTCACACGCTTTCCGTCTTTGCGCATTGTGTCTCCTTATCTGATCGATTGATGCATGAATTCGACAACCAGAATACCATATTTGTCGGGTTTATCGCAAGTAGATATCCGAATCCACACACTTTGGGCGTGGCGTGGATCAAACGATTGTGTCAAACCGGAAAGTCTCTAATAATATAGTAGTATATGAAACGCGAGATAAGGCGAGTGTTCAATTGCGTTAAACTAGAAAGTTTGCAATGATGTTTCAGTTTGACAAATGCGGGGTATGGTATACTAATAGAAAAAGAACGGAGGATTTTGATCCATGCAAAAACAGTTGAAAACGATTGTCTGCGCGGTTCTTGCGCTTACGTTAGTCCTCGGGCTGTTCGGCTGCGCGGGGAAAGCGCTGCCGGACGGATTTGACGCGGAGGAAGTCGGCTCGGCGGCGGAGGAAGTCGTTGGTCTCGCAACCGCGGGGGATTATGACTCCATCATCACCTCCATGCGCGCTGATCTGCAGACGGGTATCACTGCTGATCAATTGAAGGAAGGCTGGGCGTCCATCTACGAGAAGGCGGGCGCATTCAAGAGCATCACCAAGACGGTGCTCTCCGGAACGGAAGACGCCACAACGAAGGAAGCGTATGCAGTAGCTCAGGTGCAGGTGAAGCACGAAGACGCGAACCTTCTGTATACGCTCTCGTTTGACAAGGATCTTGCGTTGGTCGGAATCTACCTGAAATAACGAAACGAGCGAATGAACGAGCGGGACGAAGCGGCGCAGTGCGCGCTGAGAGCTTACTTTGCGGAAAACGGCATGCTGCTTTGCAACGAGAGCCGCGAACTGCCGTATCTGGATCTCGTTGGCGGCAACTGGAACGCGATTGTTTCGCTCATGGAACGCGGGGAGGTCTGCTACAGCCGGCTCTATCGGGATCGGGTGACCTATCTTTCCCGCGCGCTCTACACCGCGATGAAACCGTACCGCCAGCGACTCCTACGGCTGGACGAGTCGAGTCGGCGTCTGCTGGAGTTTTTGCGGGCGACGGGTGAAGCGAACGCGGAGCAGATGCAGGCGGCCTGCCTGCTGGAACGTAAGGCGCAGACGGCGGCGCTCAACGCGCTCGTCTCCGAGCAGTTTGTTACCGTGTCCCGCCGGGATGTGACGATTCACGAGAGCTGGTGCACGTTTTTCTATTGCCCTGTGGAGCTCTGGGAACAGCGACAGCCAAATCCGCCCCCGGCGGATGCAAAGCACCTGCTGAGTCGACAGCTCACCGAGCGACAGGTTGACCGAATGCTCTCGTAGACGCAAATAACCGGCGCAGGACGACGCCTGTGTGCGGACCGAAAAACGCTTTGATCCGTTACCAGTGCAAAAACGCGAGCTCGTGCTCGCGGCGTGCTGCACAACGGCATCTGCCGGAGCTACTCGCAGAAGAAAAACAACCAAAGAGCAACACAAAAGCAGGGGAGCAACCGCTCACCCTGCTTTTTTTTGTTCGTGTTCTATTTTACCGTAATCAGCTCATACTGGCGGGTGCCGAGGCCGATCTCTTCCGCATGCGCGAGGGTAACGGTCCAATCCGTGCCCTGCGAGGAAACGCCGAAGTGATCGTGTCCGGGGCAACCCTGCTCAATATGCTCCGCGAGCTGACTGCCCGGCATGGCGGGCTGTTTGATGCAGGCGTCCGCGCAGGCCTGGTCGAGCGCGACGGGGTCAAACGACGCGAACATGCCGACGTCCGGAATAATCGGCACGTCGTTCTCCGAGTGGCAGTCGCAGTTCGGGGACACCTGAATGACGAGGTTGATGTGGAAGTTTGGGCGGTTTTGCAGCACCGCCAGCGAATACTCCGCGATTTTTTCGCAAAGAATCTGGTTGCTGTTTCCGCTCGTATTCTCAATTGCGTCGAAGTTGCAGGCGCCAATGCAGCGTCCGCAGCCCACGCAGCGGTTGTGGTCAATGCTGGCGATCTTCTTTTCGTTGTAGGAAATGGCACTGTGCGCGCATTGCTTGCCGCACTGGCGGCAGCCGCGACAGAGCGAGGCGTCGACGGTGGGCTTGCCGTCGCAATGCTGATCCATCTTGCCCGCACGCGAGCCGCTGCCCATGCCGATGTTCTTGAGCGCGCCGCCAAAGCCGGTTCCTTCGTGCCCCTTGAAGTGGTTCAGCGAAACGAGGATATCCGCGTCCATAATCGCCTGACCGATCTTCGCTTCCTTGATGTGCTTGCCGCCGGAGATGGGCACGATCTTCTCGTCGAGCCCCTTGAGTCCGTCCGCAATGATGCACTGGCAGCCGGTGGAAGCGACCGAAAAGCCGTTTTCCGCCGCCGCGTCGAGATGATCCAGCGCGTTCTTGCGGCGTCCCGGATAGAGCGTGTTGCAGTCCGTCAAAAACGGGCGGCCGCCCTTGGCGCGAATTACGTCCACAACCGCGCGGGCAAAATTCGGGCGCAGAAACGAGAGGTTGCCCGGCTCGCCGAAGTGAATCTTAATCGCGACAAACCGGTCGGCAAAATCGATTGTCTCGATTCCGGCGCGCCGAATCAGCCGCTGGAGCTTTACCGTCAGCGGATTTTCAAAATTTGTGCGAAGATCCATGAAATATACTTTGGAAGGCTGCATGCGCTTGAAACTCCTTTGATTACAAATGTTCAACAAATAGCATACCACATGTTTGGAAATGCTACAACGAATCTTGCTTTTTTTACGCATAGGATTCGAAACGCTTGCGTTTTCGTGGAGAAAACGATATCATTCTCCGTTGATAGACTTTTTATCAGCACGTAAGACAGGCGGAAGACAACATGACATTGGGCAAACAACAGGGAAAACTGAGCGGGGCGGCGCTGCTGCTGCTGGCTTCGCTGATCTGGGGCGTGGCGTTTGTTGCGCAAAGTGCGGGCATGGCCTATGTCGGGCCGTATACGTTTACCGCGGTGCGAAGCGCGCTGGCGGCGCTGGCGCTCGGCGTATTGGTGTTCGTGTTCGACCGGCTGGGAATCAGCCCCAAAAACACGGACAAAAAGCTGCTCTGGCGCGCGGGGCTCGTGCTCGGCGTCGTGATGACGGTTGCGAGCAATCTCCAGCAGATTGGCCTTGTGACGACCTCCGCCGGAAAAGCGGGGTTTATCACCTCGCTTTACATCGTGTTTGTTCCGATCTTTGGGCTGTTCATCAAGCGAAAGCCGCATTTTATGCTCTGGTTCTGCGTGCTGGTTGCGCTGGCGGGACTGTACTTTCTTTCGATTCAGTCCGACTTCTCCGTGAGCACGGGGGACCTGCTCGTGCTTGCCTGCGCGGTGGTCTTTACGTTCCAGATTCTGCTGGTCGACCACTTTGCGCCGAAGGTGGACATCATTCGCCTGAACTGCATTCAGTTTGCGGTGATGGCCGTGCTCTCCGGCATTCCGATGCTGCTGTTCGAGCAGCCCAAGATCGACGCAATTACGGACGCATGGCTGCCAATCGTGTATGCGGGCGTCTTCTCCGGCTGCGGCGCGTATACGCTGCAAATGCTCGGACAGCGCCGCGTGGAACCGACCACCGCCTCGCTGCTGCTCAGCCCGGAGAACGTGTTTGCGATGCTTGCGGGCTGGCTGATCCTCGGGCAAAAGCTCTCGCCGCGGGAACTGCTCGGCTGCGCGCTGGTGTTTGTTGCGGTGATCTGCTCGCAGCTGCCTTGGGAGAAGATCTTTCGGCGGAAGGCGGAACCGGCGGTGCAAGAGCCGCTCACGGCACCGGAACAACAGTAAAGCGACACAAACAAGCAAGGCATTCTGCCTTGCTTTTTAATTCTTACTTGTTGTTTACGGATAGAGAAACGGAACGCCTTGCTTTTTTCGTTAGAACCCGTATCATAATAGATTGAAACCAAACACGGAGGGGTACCGTTGAACAATCCCATCACATTGATCTCGATCGGGAGGCATACGCGCCTCGGCGACGTGCTGGAGCAGGCGCTCTCCGGGGTGCCGTTTCAAACGATGCAGATTGAGGAGCTGTCTGGCGCGAAGACCGCCGGAGCACGCCTGTTGTTTGGCGCCAGCGCGGACGCAACCGGCGAAAACGAACAACTGCGCGCGTTGACCCGGCAATTTCGCACCGGAGAATTGCGGCTAGATGGCGCGGCCTGCGCGCTCCTTGCGGACGGCGAGCAGGGTGGTGCTCTGCAGACGGACGCGCTTCCGCTGCTGCTCGCGGCGAGCGGCGCGGGCGCGGCCTGCATTGCGCAACCGTTGCTGGAAGCGCGACGTGATTTACGGAGTTTTACGGAGGCGAAAGGGGCGGCGCGCAAAACGCCGTTTGAAGCCTATGTTGCGCAGGCGAACACATTGATTCGACGCCTGGGCGAGTTCGAAATCGAACTACCCGAACCGACACGCGTCCGGCTGGTCTCTCCGCTTACGGGCGGGTCTGCCAAGGACTGGCGCAGCGCAATGGCGCGGATGCTGACCGAGTCGGGCGCGACGCTGACGGAGGAAGAACACGCGGAACGCACGATTCTGCTCGTGGAGAATACGAGCGGCCTGCCGGACGAACGCACCCTCGCGCTGCTTCGGCGCGGAAGCGGGCGTCTGACCTGCCTGATCGCTTCGCCTGCCACGGGCGGCGAACTCTATTCGCTCGCGCTGCTGGATCAGGCCTGCGTGCGCGGCGGCTACTCCTTCGCGCCGGAGGGAATGCTATTGTTCGAGGGCATGAGCGCGGTTGAGGTGCTCGCGGGTAAGGCGGAGATGGAGCGGGTGAAAACCTGCTTTCGATCCGAACGCCGCGAGTAAATTGTTTATTTAAACTCTTCTATTTGAGATTCTCTAATATCTGCATATACCGCTCAGTCGCCAGCTCGCTGACCTCGCCTTTGCGGCAGACGGACAGTTCGCGGAGCTTGAGGTGCGGGCGCTCGACGACGACCTGCCCGTCCTTGAGCTTGCTCTGGAGCACGCTGAGCGCATCCAGAAAGCGCGGGTCGTGCTTTGCCGCGTTGTAAAACGAGAGCACATACACATAGTAAAACAGGTTATAATTCGAAAACGGAAACGTCACCTGCTGAAACAGCGTGCCGATGCCGTAATGGCAGGGGCCGAGCGGCGCGCGGGTCTCCCAATGCCCGAGCAGGAACTGCACCGCGCGATCAAGCCGCTCGTCCGTATTGGCATACGGAGTGAAGCGAAAGGCATCCAGCGCGGTCAGCGTCGGCCCCGGATTGGAAAACTCCGTCTCCGGACCGTGCCCAAAGAAGAACTTCTTGCAGCGCCAGCCGCCGTCCGTATGCTGCGTTTCGAGCAGGTGCTGAAAGGTTTTGTCGAGCCGGGCGTCGGCGGAGTACCCCAGCGCGCAGAGTGTGCGCGCCGTAAAAATCGTTTGGCAGGGGTAGATGCTACTCTTAGGCATGAGTTGAAAGCGCCCGTCTTCGCGCTGCGCGTTCCAGAACAGCGCAGCCGCGCCTTGCAGCGCCGGATCATCCGGGTCAAGCCCCAGCTCGCTGAGGATATACGCCGCCTCCAGCGTGGAGAACGGGCCGCCCTTGACCAGACTGCCTTGCGGCGTCGCCCAGAAATCCGCGCCGTTGTCGCCGCGGTGCGAGAGCAGAACTGAGATGTCATCATCATAACGCTTCATGGATTCATCCTCTTTTCATTCGAAACATGTGGAACTCGGCATGAGCCGCTTTGATTCTGTTGGCTCAAAGCGAACCCTATTTACTCAATATTTTACAGAACTCGGCATGAGCCGCTTCTCATATAAATAGAAGAGACCCTTTCGAAACCGGATCTCGCCCGCTTTTTCGTAACCGCGCGACTCGTAGAGCTTCAGCGCAGCTGGATTGAGCGAAAACGCGTCCAGCCGGATGGCGCGAAGACCGCGCTCCAGCACCGCTTGCTCCAGATAATCCATTGTCTTTCGCGCGACGCCCTGTCCCTGAAAAGCGGGGTGCACGCAGAGGCGGTGGAGCACGATGAACCGCGGGTCGCAATAGCGCCAGTCGGCTTCCTCGTAGTCCCCCTCGGAGCACTCCTCCAGTAGGAACGCGACGGCGATTTTCCCGTTCAAGCGCCCAATCTGCATTTGTCCGCTGGACACATCATCTTGCAGAATCTCGGTGGAAGGGTAGATTTCGTCCCATTGCGGGATGCTCTGCTCGTCCATCTGCGCGATGGCGGCGCGGTAGAGCGCGATGATCTCCGGTAAATCGTCCGAAATCGCATACGAATAATCCATGTGCCCACCTCGGAAATGAAGATACGACCATTATACCGTACCGTATGCGAAAAGACAGCGAAAAAACGGTGAACTTGATGCATAAGAAACGTGGATAACGCATGACTATACAAGTTGTTACACCGTCACACGATATGCAAGACCAAAGATCATATACGAAATGCAGCTGTAAAATGTGCCGAAAAACCGTGCAATTTCGACGAAACGGAACATAGATGTGAATTTTCTGTTGACTTTATGCGTGCATATATGGTTATATATAATATAATAGCCAAGTGGGTGTAAGTAGCCAATATATGCGATACGATCGGGCGTATTCACGTACGCCCGAAACAATTGTGCCAAGGCCGGTTGTTTCGGATACGAAATGCGGAACTTACGGGAGAGCCGCCAAGCATGGTTCCTCTCTTAGCAATCGCAGCGGTTACGCTTCTTCCCCTGGATTTGTCTTTTTCGCCGGGACAGCCCGAAACACGGGCGCCGGATTCGTATATGGAACAAACAGGAGGGTCTGTGAATGAAACATAGACACGGTGGTAACAAGACATGCTGAAATATACATTTAAGCGCATACTTTCCGCAATTCTTGCAGTCTTCATTCTGATTACTGCGACGTTTTTTCTGATGCACATGGTACCGGGCAGCCCGTTCATTTCCGAACGCATGACGGAAACAGTCAAAGCGAATCTGGAAAAGAAGTACGGCCTCGATAAACCGCTGACTGCCCAATATGGCATTTACTTAAAGGGTCTCGTGGAAGGTGACATGGGCACCTCGCTCCAGAAAAAGGGGCGTACCGTGACCGGCATCATCGAAGAAAAGTTCCCATACTCGGCAAAGCTGGGTTTGATGGCAATTGTCTTTGCGGTGATCATCGGCATTCCGTTGGGCGCGCTCGCCGCGATCCATCACGAGAAGTTGCTCGACCGATTGGTCATGCTGTTTACTACGATATTTATCTCCGTACCGGGGTTTGTATTTGGTACTCTACTATTGGTTCTATTCTGCGCGATTTTGAAGATCGCACCGGCAACCTGGAACGACTCGTTTGGCAACTATGTGCTGCCGGTCATTTCTCTGTCGTTCTACCCGATTTGCTACATTACGAAACTGACGCGTTCCTCCATGCTGGAGACGCTGGGTCAAGACTACATCAAGACCGCGCATGCCAAAGGCCTGTCGGCGTTCGTGGTGCATTTTAAGCATGCGCTCAAGAACTCCGTCATTCCGGTCATTTCCTATGTCGGCCCGCTTACCGCGTTCCTGATTACCGGAACGTTCGCGGTGGAAAAGCTGTTCAGCGTTCCGGGACTGGGCCGGTTCTTTGTGGACAGCGTGTCGAACCGCGATTATCCGGTCATTATGGGTACAACGATTTTCCTTGGTTGTATAATGGTACTGATGAATCTGGTGGTCGATTTCGTTTACGGTTTGGTTGATCCCAGAATTAAGCTGCGATAAGCGAGGCGACCATGAATAAAATGGAACAAAACAAGAGCAAAGAAGTTAAGAATAAGGTCGGCCTGCGGCTTAACCCGCTGAGTATGCATGTCAATCCGGATCTGTTTGTGCCCGCCACGACGGAGGAGAAGCAGGAACTGGTTGTCATTCGACAGGGAACGTCCCTCTGGAAGGACGCAATGCGCCGCTTCCGCCGCAACAAGTTTGCGATGGTCGCGCTTGTGCTGATTATCATTCTGTTTCTGTTTGCGTTTGTCGGCCCGCTGCTTTCGCAGTATGACTACGACCAGTTCAACCAGGGTCAGGAAGACCAGAGCCCGAATTGGCAGCATCCGTTTGGCACCGACCGATTTGGGCGCGATCTACTCGTTCGAAACATGTATGGCGCGCGAATATCGCTGTCCATCGGCGTTATTGCGGCGCTATTGACGTTCGTCATCGGTTCGCTTTACGGCTCGATCAGCGGTTTTCTCGGCGGGCGGGTGGACAACATCATGATGCGTGTCATCGATGTTATCTATTCCTTGCCGGACTTATTGGTGGTTATTCTACTCTCGGCAACGCTCAAGGAGCCGCTGGAGAAGATACTGGAAAACAGCAATGTGTTTTCGGGCATCAGCGAACTGGGCCCGGCGTTCTTCTCAATGCTGATCGTCTTTGCGCTCATGTACTGGGGCACGATGGCGCGCATTGTGCGCGGCGAGGTGCTGCGCATTAAGGAACAGGAATACGTGCTGGCGGCCCGCGCAATGGGCGCAAACAGCGGCCGCATCATCCGCAGCCACATTCTGCCAAACTGCATCGGTCCGATCATTGTAACGACGACGCTGCAGATTCCGTCCGCAATCTTTACGGAATCGTTCCTCAGCTTCATCGGTCTTGGCATCTCCGCGCCGCTCGCGTCGCTGGGGTCCATGGTGACGGACGCGCTGCAGGGCGTTTATTCCTTCCCTTCCCGCGTGGTATTTCCTTCCGTGATCATCGCGCTGATCATTCTCGCGTTCAACACGGTTGGCGACGCGCTGCGGGATGTGCTTGATCCCAGAATGAAGAAGTAACGAAAGAACTTGCGGTGTGGTCTTACCACCTGCATAGATCGGATACATTAGACTTAGAAGTAGAGGTGCGGCTTTGGAAAACCAGCATTTAATCGACATAGAAGACCTACGGGTATCGTTCTTTACGCCGGGCGGAGAAGTTCAGGCGGTGCGGGGCGTATCTTGGTATTTAGACGAGGGCGAAGCGCTCGGAATCGTCGGCGAATCCGGCAGCGGCAAGTCCGTTTCGGTTTACGCCATCATGCAGCTGCTGCAGGAACCCGGCAAGATCGTTGGCGGCAGCATTCGCTTTAACGGCATTGACATGCTCAAACTTTCGGAAGAGGAAATTCGCAAGATTCGCGGAAACGATATTGCGATGATCTTTCAGGACCCGATGACGTCCCTGAACCCGGTTTACACGGTTGGCGATCAGATTTGCGAACCGCTCGAACTCCACCTGAACATGAAGGGCGAGGAAGCGGAAAAGCGCGCGGAGGAGCTGCTTGACATGGTTGGCATTCCCAGCCCGAAGCGTCGCCTCAAGCAGTATCCGTTTGAGTTTTCCGGCGGCATGCGTCAGCGCGCGATGATCTCCATGGCGCTGGCCTGCGAGCCCAAGCTCCTGATTGCGGACGAGCCGACCACCGCGCTCGACGTAACGATTCAGGCGCAGATTCTCGAGATCATGAAGGATCTCAAGAGCCGCTGCTGCATGAGCATTGTGCTCATTACGCACGATCTTGGCATCGTTTCGGATATCTGCGATAAGATCATTATTATGTACGGCGGCGAGATCATGGAGTACGGCCCCATTGAAACGCTCTTTTCCGCGCCGAGCCATCCGTATACCATCGGCCTGATCCGCTCGCTTCCGAAGATCGATCAAAAGGAAGGCGAGCCGCTGACCCCAATTGAAGGTTCTCCGGTCGACCTGATGCACCCGCCTGCCGGCTGCCCGTTCGCTTCGCGCTGCGAGCACTGCATGAAGGTGTGCCTGACGGAAAAACCGCCGTATTTCGAACTGAGCCCGGGTCACTATTCGGCCTGCTGGCTGCAATACGACCGGAAGGGACGCTGAGCGATGGATAAGCTGCTGGAGATTAACAACCTTAAGAAATATTTTCTGATCAAGGGCGAGAAGACGGGGCGCAACATGCTGCGCGCCGTGGACGATATTACTCTGGATATCTACAAGGGCGAGACGCTTGGTCTCGTTGGCGAGTCGGGCAGCGGCAAGACGACCGCAGGACGCACGATTCTGCGTCTCTACGAGCCGACGGCGGGACAGATCATCTACGACGGCAAGGACATCACCAAGGTGCACATGCAGCCGTATCGGCGCAAGATGCAGTACATCTTTCAGGATCCCTACGCCTCGCTCAATCCGCGTATGACGGTTGGCGACATCGTTGGCGAGCCGATTGACATTCACCATCTGGCAAACAGCAAGACCGACCGGAAAGACCGCATCGCGCAGTTGCTGGATCAGGTTGGCCTCAACAGCGAGCAGGCGACGCGCTATCCGCACGAGTTTTCCGGCGGGCAGCGGCAGCGAATCGGCATTGCGCGTGCGCTGGCGGTGCAGCCGGAGTTCATCGTCTGCGACGAGCCGGTCTCCGCGCTGGACGTTTCGATTCAGGCGCAGATCATCAACATGCTGGAGAAGTTGCAGCATGACATGGGGCTGACCTATCTGTTCATTGCGCATGATCTGGCGGTGGTCAAGCATATTTCCCAGCGCATCGGCGTTATGTACCTTGGCAAGATCGTTGAGATTACCGATACGAAAGAGCTGCACTCGCATCCGATTCATCCATACACGCGCGCGCTGCTCTCCGCGATTCCGGCGTTTGATCCAAAGATCAACCGCGCCCGCAAGCGCATTATTCTGGAAGGCGAAATTCCGAACGCGCTGACGCCGCCCAAGGGCTGCGTGTTCTCGACGCGGTGTCCGTACGCAAAGGAGATTTGCTCGCAGCAAGCGCCTGAGCTCAAGGACGTGACCGCGGGGCACAAGGTTGCGTGCCATTTTGCGAGCGAGTTTTAAGACTTGCTTGGCAAACAACTTTCCCATCAATACGTTTCCCAACAGGCAGGTGCCTGTGAATAAAAGAAGGAGGCAAATGGAATGAAAAAAACGTTAACCCTGGCACTTACCATTGTCATGATCGTTTCCCTGGCGTTCGGTATGATCGGATGCGCAGGAGCAAGCGCCGGCGCAAAGATCTGCGTTGGTTCGGAACCTGCCACGCTCGACCCGAACATGAATGAGTCGGTCGATGGCATGATCTACATCGTACACCTGTATGAGGGTCTCTATCGCCCGAATACCGATGGCTCGTTCTCGCTGGGCCAGGCGAAAGACGTCACGATTACGGACAATGCGGATGGCACCGCGCATGTGGTTGCCACGCTGCGTGACGACATCAAATGGAGCGACGGCAAACCCGTCACCGCGGGGGACTTCGTTTACTCCTGGAAGCGTCTGTGCGATCCGGCCACCGCATCCTCTTACGGCTACATTGGTCAGGACTTCTTTGCCAATGGTCACCAGGTTGCCGACGGCACCATCACGCCGGACGAACTGAGCGTGAAAGCAGTTGACGACAAGACCCTGGAATTCGACATCACCGCGAACGTTCCTTACACGAAGGACCTGCTCGCGTTCCCGAGCCTGATGCCGCTGCGTCAGGACATCGTGGAAGCGAATCCGGAGGGATGGTCCGTTGAAGCGAAGACCCAGGTTGCCAACGGCCGTTACGTGATTTCCGAGTTTGCGCACGAGAGCCAGCTGGTTCTCGAAAAGAACACCAAGTATTGGGATAAGGCGTCCACCAAGATGGACAAGCTGTCCTTCATGCTCTCCGACGATGACAACGCCATTCTGGCCGCGTTCAAAGCCGGCGACCTGGATCTGGCCGACTCCTTCCCGTCCGACGAGCTCGCCGCGCTGAGCGCGACGCCGGAATACCATCAGTATGGTAACATCGGCATCTACTACCTGCAGATGCAGCAGATGGATGGCGGTCTTGAGCAGCTGAAGGACGTCAACGTCCGCAAGGCGCTCTCGCTGGCAATCGATCGCGACTACATCAACCAGACCGTTTGGAACAGCTCCCGCATTCCCGCCTATACGATCGTTCCGTTTGGCGTTCCGGATGCGACCGCTGGCTCCGACTTCCGTAAGACCGCTGGCGACGTGGTTGGCGGCGACATGACGACCGACTATGCAGCCAACGTTGCAAAGGCGAAGGAACTGCTTGCCGCCGCGGGCTATCCGGATGGCAAGGGCTTCCCGAAACTCGAGTACTCCATCAATGAGAACACCGGCCACCAGGCGGTTGCCGAGGCTGTCATGCAGATGTGGAAAGAGAACCTGGGCATCGACGTTGAGATCGCGACCATGGATTGGGCGACCTTCCAGCAGTACCGCAAGACGACCGATTGCGAAATCGCTCGCCAGGGCTGGCTCGGTGACTACACGGATCCGGCAACGTTCTTCGATCTCTTCACCTCGACCGCCGGCACGAACGATGGTCACTACAACAACCCGAAGTATGACGAACTCGTCATTGGCGCCAGAACCGAACAGGATCCGGCAACGCGTATGGCGATGTATCATGAAGCAGAAGCGATCATCATGAACGAGATGGGCGTTGTCCCGATCGTGTTCTATGCTGACGACGTGCTCTCTCAGACCAACTTCACCGGCTACGGCGTGACCGGTACCGGCCTCAAGATGTTCTGGGATGCGGAGAAAGCCGCGAAATAACCTCTGATTCAAACGAATCAAAACGACCCGCAGAATCTTCTGCGGGTCGTTTTTCGTGTGGTTGCGATCTGGCCGGTATCGCGGTATACTACATGCAATCCCAACAAGACACAGAAAGGAACCGTATCATGAAATATTCCGGTACATTGCTTTGCGTGAGCGACATTCGACGCGCAAAAGCGTTCTATGAAGAGCTGTTTGGCTGCGAAGTCGCCATGGACCTGGGTGTGCACGTTGCGTTTAAAGACGGCATTTTCCTTCAGGAGGAGAAATCCTGGCTGGAGTTCATTCAAAAAGGCGAGAATACGCTTGTCTACGGGGGAAACGACAAGGAACTCTACTTTGATACACACGATCTGGATGCGTTTGTCGAGAAGCTATCGACCTATTCGGTGGAGCTCGTGCATCCGCTTCGGGAGCACGGCTGGGGGCAGCGCGTGATTCGATTCTATGATCTGGATCGACATATTATTGAGGTTGGCGAACACTTGGGCGACGTTGCCCGCCGTTTTATGGCCACGGGTATGACGCTGGAAGAGACTGCAAAACGTATGGACGTTCCGCTCGAAATGCTGACTGCGCTTCTGGAAGAGTAACCCAAAGAGCCGCCTTCATCAATCCGGCAAGACAAATAAAAAAGCGAACGCGTTTTGCGTTCGCTTTTGTGTTTGTTGATTGTGTTATGGTACGGGGGTTACAACTGGCGCCGTGGTTGTTACGGCGGCGGTTGCGGAAGGATCGACGGAAGCGCTCGGCGTTGGCGACATCTTGGAGCGGTTGTTCGCCTTTCCGGTTGTCGCATCCATCGCCTCGGCGCTGTAGAGCATCTTGAGCGTCGCCTGACCGGCTTTTCCGTCGACTGGCGACAGCCCGTGGTATTCCTGGAAGGTCTGCACGGCCTGTACCGTCGTTGCGCCATAGAGGCCGGTAGCGCTGCCCGCCGTGAGGTAACCCAAGGTGATGAGGCGATTCTGCAAATCCGTCACGTCCTGAACGAGCTTCGTAAGTTCCTTCGTTCGGTCGTCGCCGTCGCCGCGGGCGAGGTAATAGGCCTTCGCATCCGCGCTCATCAGCAGTTCGTAGGTTCCCTGCCCAATGATGCCGTCCCAATTCTTGGAATCATCAAAGTTCTTAACCTGGAAGAGGCGAATAGCGGTCTTGGTGGTCGGTCCGTATTTCGTGGTGTAGCCGCCTTCCGGTTCCGTCATATAACCGAGCTCGACCAGACGTTTTTGAATGTCCGGCATTAGAGGACTGACCGTGCCGGCATTTTTGATGTTCTCCGTCAACTGCGGAAGCTCCGGCGTAGGAGTCACCGCTTCGGTCGGTACGGGGGTATTGGTCGGCGCCATGGAAGGCGTTGGCGTCAGATCGGACAGCGCAAGCTGACCGGTGGGCTCGGTTGCGGCTCGATCGCCGTTTGGTAGCAGCAACGCGAGCAGGATAATGGCGACAAGCGCCATTGCAAACGTTCCGCCGATGATGACCAGCGTCTTGGCGGGCAACTGCGCTAGATACAGCCCAAGCGCATGCATGAATTTTCCAAACTTGCTGCGCTTCTTCTTGCCGCCGCGCTGCGGGCGCGGTTCGCGTTCGTAAGACTCGTCGTCATAATTGCGATTGCTCTGCGGATAGCGCGTGCGGGATGTATTGCCGCGGGAGGTGTATTCGTCGTCCTGCATCATCTGCGTGCGCGAGGTGCTTCCCCGCGGAACGTAGCCATATTCCTCTTCGCCGCGTGGCATCTGCGTGCGCGCGGTGCCGCGGGAAGAATAGCCGTATCCATCCTCGCCGCGCGGAATGGACGTGCGCCCGGTGTTTCCGCGTGGGACGTAACCTTCGTCCTGGGTAGGAACGCGCGTCGCATACGCGCTGTCCGGGTCTACATAGGGGGTCTGCATACGGCGCGACGCGTAGGGATCGTTTGGTGCGCCCGCATAGGGATTCTGCGGTGCGTAGGGGTCGTTTGGTGCGCCCGCGTAGGGGTTCTGCGGTGCGTAAGGATCGGAGCCGTCCGCCGGATACTGCCCGCTGTAATTGACAGAGCCGCTAGGCGCGTAGGACGAATCCATTCCGTTATAGTTCGTTCTTGAAGAGCGCGAGGAATTGCCGGACTCATAGGCTCCGCCTTGCACGGAATAACCGTCATTCCCAGCGTCATAATTGGGGTTTTGTCCATAGTTGATTGGCGTCGCGCCGTACCCAGCCGGATCGTCGCGATACGGCTGCGGAGCATTCGGATCCTGTCCTCCCGCGTTCGGATCTTCGTCGTAAGGCGGGTATCCATAGTTGCCGTTTTGATAATCCATTGCGTTCACGCTCCTCGCTGGAAATCGACTCCGAGTGGTTCAAAGTCGAAAGATTTCCTTCGGAATGGTAGAATAACCCATTCAAATACGACTATAGTTTACCATATATGCGGGGGGTGAATTATCGGGTTTAATGTGAAGAATCTATGGATAAATTGTTAATCATTCGTTGAAAAAACAATCACTGGTGGGGGAGAAACGTGGAAAAAGGAGCCAAATTGACCGTTTCCGGCTATTGGCTCCCACATTTCGATCAACTCGAAAGAACTGTATCGTTTTCTTTTGATCGTGCAGTTTTTTATAAGAATTCGGATGCTTTATGCGAAGTAGCGCTTGAGCAGTCCTTCAAATCCTTTGCCGTGGCGCGCTTCGTCCCGGGCCATCTCGTGCACGGTGTCGTGAATCGCATCGAGATTGAGCTCCTTGGCGCGCTTGGCGAGCTTGGTTTTGCCATCGCATGCGCCGAATTCCGCGGCGGCGCGGAGCTCGAGGTTCTTTTTGGTCGACGTCGTGACGACTTCGCCCAGCATCTCGGCAAAGCGGGACGCATGGTCGGCTTCCTCATACGCATAGCGGCGGAAGGCTTCCGAAATCTCCGGGTATCCTTCGCGGTCGGCAATACGCGCCATGCAGAGGTACATGCCAACCTCCGTGCACTCGCCGGAGAAATTCATGCGCAGGCCTTCCAGCACCTCCGGGTCAACGCCGGCCGCAACGCCAACGACATGCTCGGCAGCATATGTCTTCTCAACCGTGGGAATCTCAACGAACGAATCACCCGGCGCATGACAGACGGGGCAAAACTCCGGCGGGGTATCTCCGGTGTGCACATAACCGCAAACGGGACAACGGAACTGTTTCATGATGTAACGCTCCTTGTTTTTGATTTTTAATATTGAACTAGACATTACTTTAATCGGAAATTGGATTTGGTTCTGTGATAAACCGACAAACAAATGTCCGCTGGGCACGACTCGGGGGCAATCAGATACTATGATTTGAGTATATCGCTTTCCGTATGATGATTCAATTGCCCGATGAAGGAATGTGGATTTCGATAAGACAGCTTTCGTCATTTTTTGAATTATTACTGAAGCAAGAAACCCTTAGAAATAATGTTAACAATCAATCACAAAAGCGAAAAAGAGCTACCAAAACCTGCGTTCTTTTGCTATACTGCTAAACGATGATCACAAGATATGGGGGACAGGGATGAAACGATTCCTAGGGCTATTTCTGGTACTGGCGATTCTGTTGACGCCCGTTACCGCACTTGCGGACTATGAATACGAATCCATTCCAACGCCGAATCTCATCGTCGTTGACGGGGATGATCCGAGCGTTGTGTTCTACGAAAAGAACGCGGATCAGCGCGTGTTTCCCGCGAGTACGACTAAGATCATGACCACGCTGATTGCGCTCGAGAATGGTAATCTGGACGACTCGTTCATGGTTGGCGAAGAGGTGCTCGGAACTGTGACGAAGTTTTCGAGTTATTCGTCGCTGATGGGCATTCAGCCAGGCGAGACTCTGACGTTACGGGATCTGGTGTATGGGCTCATGCTTGCGTCCGGAAATGACGCCGGTGAAGCGATTGCCAAGCATGTTGGCGGTTCGTTTGAGGGTTTTGTTGCGCTGATGAATCAGAAAGCTACCGAACTGGGCATGACGAATACGCACTTCACGAATCCGCACGGTGTGCACGATGATGATCATTATTCAACCGCGCGGGATATGGCGAAACTCATGGCTTATGCGCTTAAGAATGAAGAATTCATTAAAATCGCGGAAACGAAGACCTATACGGTTGCTGCGAACAACGTTCGGACAACGGAGATCGTGCTCCACAACACCGACCGTTTGCTCGTTGCAACAGCCGGTGATCCGATTGACACGGTTTATCCATATGCCATCGCTGGGAAAACAGGCGATACGGACAAAGCCGGGAAATGCCTTGTTGCTGCAGCCGAGAAAGACGGAGCACGTATAATTTACGCCTCTTTTGGCGATGTTGCCGATCTATACGGCGGCGATAAGGTTACGACAAACCTTGCACGGTTCGTGAACGCCGCGAAGGTGTTTGAGTCCGTATTTGACAACGGCTACCAAAAGGTGACCGCCGCGGAACTGGGCCTGAAAAAGTCCTTCTCCACGGGCGTGGTTGGCGGCGAAGAGTCCGATTTGAAAGACGGTCAGCTGACCATGAGTGCGCGGCTGGACGACGTGGCAATCCGCGCCTTGCCGGACAAAATCGCGAACATCAAGGCAAACGCCGCTTCCATTACATCCAACGTCGTGCTCACCGCGGAGGCGCAGGCGCCGATTACCGCCGGGCAGAGCATGGGCGAGGTGCAGTATCAGCTCAACGGACAGACGATCTGCACGGTGCCGCTGGTGGCCGACTTTGCGGTGAACAAGGTGCTCGGCATGGAGGCCGTGCCAACGGACGACGGCAACGTGGTTTCCGTTTCGCCGGAGAGCACGCCGCTGATCGACCGGGGGCACAAGGACTGGGACGCGGGCGATTATCTAACGTTGACGTTCGTGCTGCTGATCGTGCTGCTGGTTGCGCTAGTGGTGATCTTCGTTCTCTCCGAGCGTAAGCGCCGCTACGAACGCAAGCGCCGCAGCGCGCGAGCAAAGAAGCGCCGTCCATACTAATTCCATCCGGATACAACGAAACAAACAAACAGCCGGCGCTTGCTTGCGACGGCTGTTTTTGTTTCTACTGTAAGTGCGATTTTTAAGCGAGCGCGGCTTCCAGAAAGCGCGCAACGGCGCTGTGGTTGTTGTCCGCGTCGAGAACGATGTCCGCCGCGTCCTTGACCTCGCGAATCGCGTTTGCCGGCGCGCCGCCGATATCGGCGAGCGAAACCATCTCAAGATCGTTGTTGTAGTCGCCGATGGCGAGAATTTTTTTCACGTCCTTGCAGCGCGAGCGCACGTCCGAAAGCGTCATTCCCTTGTTCACACCCTCTGCGACGAATTCCAGATAGGTGCTCGACGTGCGAAACGCGGATAGCCCGTCGAACAGGCCGTCCTGTTCCAGCGAGGCGTGGAGGATATCGAGCGCATCCGGTGTATGGGCAATCAACACCTTGAGCAGCGTACCGGATACTTGGTCAAACGGTTCACAACGGGTTTGAATCTGCTCAATGACGGTTTGCGGGTCGTCGCGTTGATCCGGATTGATTTCGTAGATCGACGTATCGGTAAACACCTGAACGCAGGTGCTATCATTGAGCGCAATCAAGCGCTCGGCAACGCGCCCGGTACGATCCCGGTCGATGGGATGCATGGCGAGAAATCTTCGTTCGTCGAGGTCGTAGAGCCCCGCGCCATTGTAGAGAATGCAGGGTGCGTTGATTGGCAGGTCGCGTTCCACTGAACCGAGAATACCCGGTACGCGGCCGGTCGCGACGCCGAAGCGCCCGCCCTGCCGGATGAAGTCGAGAATTGCGTCGCGGTTCTCCGCGGAGATGCGCTTGTCGTCGTCCAACAGCGTTCCGTCGAGATCGCAATATAGATAATAGCCGTCGTAGGCTCCCATGTGTCCTCCTGAAAATAGCGTTCCGTCCATTGCTGCCGCGGCAAGGCGCGCGGCGGCGCAATTTCGTTTATTCTAATCGACCTTTCCCGAAAAAGCAAGAAAAGAACGACCGGATCGGCAGAATACTGACGGTTTCTGGTACGATCGTACCGGTTCCGGCGCGAAACGGATACGGCGGACGCGCTTGATTATAAGGCTTGATGCGAGTATACTGATCTCGTTCGGACGGGATTTCGTTTGTATGAAACGGTTCCCGCCCGTTGATTCTTTTGAAACGAGGAACGAAACGCCGAATGAGCGAACCGAAACCGCGAACGATCATCGGCATTGGCGCCGCCAACGTGGACGTCCACGGCAGAAGCCGAAACGCAATTGTCATGCGCGATTCGAATCCGGGGTTTCTCGCAACCTCCGTCGGCGGGGTGACGCGAAACATTCTGGAAAATCTCGCGCGTCAGGGCAATACCGCTACATTACTGACCGCCGTCGGGGACGACCTGTTTGGCGAGATGATTCTGCGCGACAGCGCGGCGGCGGGGGTGGACGTTTCTCGCGTGCTGCGGCTAGAGGACGTTGGCTCCTCCGGCTATGTTGCCGTTTTGGACGAGCGCGGGGACATGCTGCTTGGCATGTCGGACATGCGCATTCTGGAGTCGATACCGGACTCCTATTTGGCGGAACAGGCGGGGATGCTGAAGGCGGCGGACGCGGTGGTCTGCGACGCCTGCTTGCCGCTCAATCGGCTGGAGCAGGTGCTCGATCTTGCCGGGGCCGAGACGCCGGTGCTGATTGACCCGGTTTCGACGGCCTATGCGCGGCGGATGAAACCGCTCGCCGGACGCTTTGCCGTAATCAAGCCAAACGAGGTGGAACTGGCGGTCCTCGCCGGACTGCCGACCGACACGGAGGCCGAGATTGAGCGCGCCAGCGAAGAGCTGCTGCGGCAGGGGACGAAGTGCGTTGCCGTCAGCCGTGGGCACAAGGGCTGCTACTATGCGGACGCAGAGGGAACACGGCTGTTTCGCGCGCTGCGCCCGGTGGAACAGATGGTCAACGCGACGGGCGCGGGAGACGCGTTTCTAGCCGGTTTGACGCACGGACTGGTCCGTGGCCTGCCGGTGCCGGAACGGCTCGATTACGCCCTCGCATCGGGCATTACGGCGATTCTAAGTATGACAACGATCAACCCGAACATGAGCGACGCGCTCGTTCGAGCGAATATGGAACGATACCGTCCGGATCGATAAGCGATCCCGAAAGGAGAAACAAACATGCAGATGAAAGACTATATGGACGTATTGCCGGAGGTTTTGCAGGCACTCAAGAAGAACCAGCCGGTGGTCGCGTTGGAGAGCACGATTTTGAGCCACGGAATGCCCTACCCGGAGAACGTTGCGTTCGCGGGCGAGGTGGAGAAGGTCGTCCGCGCGGAGGGCGCCGTTCCCGCGACGATTGCGCTGATTGGGGGGCGTATTAAGATTGGTCTGACGCCGGACGAACTGACGATTATGTGCAAGGCCGAGGACGTTGGCAAGGTGAGCCGCCGCGACATGGCGACCTATCTCGCGCTCAAAAAGAACGGAGCCACAACCGTAGCAACGACGATGATTTGCGCCGCGATGGCGGGAATTCGCGTGTTTGCCACCGGCGGCATCGGCGGGGTGCACCGCCACGGCGAGGTGACGATGGACGTCTCCGCCGACCTGCAGGAGCTCAAGCAGACGTCCGTCGCGGTGGTCTGCGCGGGCGCGAAGCAGATTCTCGACATCGGTCGGACGCTCGAATACCTCGAGACGATGGGCGTACCCGTGCTGGGCAACAGTACGGCGGATTTTCCGGCGTTTTACTGCCGGAAGAGCGGCTTTGGCGTGGACTACGCGGCCAAGGACGAGGCGGAGATTGCGTCAATCATTCACACCAAGTGGGCGCTGGGGCTCGAAGGCGGCGTGCTGATTGGCAACCCGATTCCGGAGGATTACGCGCTGGATTTTGATTATATGGAAGGCATCATCGATCAGGCGCTGCAGGAAGCGGATCAGAAGGGCGTTCGCGGCAAGGACATTACGCCGTTTATGCTCGCCAAGGTCAAGGAGATGACCAAGGGCGTGTCCTTCGCCTCCAACGTGCAGCTCGCCTACAATAATGCACGTGTGGCGGCGAAGATCGCAAAGGCGTTGAGCCAACTGAACTGAACCAATACACAGAAAAAGGAAAGCCGACGGGCTTTCCTTAACGCGCGCGTTGCGGCAATGATTTCGAAGGCGTTGAGCCAACTGGACTGAACAAAACAATCAAAAAAAAAGGGGAAAGCCGAATTGAACTGAACCCCGTTGATTAGACACAAATAAGAGCCCCTATCGTAGGAATACAAAGAATTACGTGAACTGACGTCGGTTTTCGAGCGGCGTCAGTTTTGTTTTCAATTGAATCCGCTCATAATTGTAGAAAAATATAAA
>JAYFPQ010000035.1:0-5473 GCA_034927595.1 Christensenella sp. | reverse complement strand
CCTCGTCTCCGGCCGGAGTCGTAAAAGAAATGATTCGATAGCTCATCGCAGTCATCGGGATGCTGTCCCAGATGATTCGTATGCCGCGCTCATCCTTGGAATATTCCACCACATCACTCAGCGCCATATCATTTCCTACCCAATCTGAAAGATGGAGTTGCGGTTCGTCTGGTAGAGTTCGGCGTTAAAGCGCATCAATTGCAGCGCCTGCAACTCCTGATCCTCCAAAACGCCATAGTTGTACACATCAAACTTCGGACTATTCGGCAGATAGGGCGCATACTGGCTCCAATTCTCGTCAATCCGCTTGGAAATGAGCAGAATCATTTCACAATTCATCATGTTCTGGAACGATACCCCGCCCTGTGTCGGCAGAAACGACAGCTGCGTTTGCAGAAAATCCATCGCGCTTTGGGCGTTGCCGACCGCGCGCGCCTTTGCTTTTAGACGCAAAATGCGATCCCGCAGTTCCTTCTCGCGCTGCTCCAGCCGCCCGCTGCTTACATACACCGTTGCCTGCTTCTTCATCTCCCGAACAACGACCGTGCGCATATACGCCCGGGAGCGATCCAGCATGCGCTGGTACTGCCCCTGCAGCTGCTCGCGAAGCTTTGCCTCGCCCATACAAAGGCGAAGTGTCGGCTTGTAGGCGTCGTACCGGCTCGGTTGTTTTCGTTCGAGTTCATCCAAATCGCTCAAGAATGGCCCGCGAATATACGGCGTGGGAAACGATTCCATTCGCTCGACGAGTTCCACGCGCGACTCCTCGGTTTGGAATCCCCCGTCGCAGTCCATCTCGTGAATGTTCTTTTGATAGACCGCGGCGAGCGTTTGTTCCAAATCACGCAGCGCGTGCTTTAGTTTCTTTCTGCGAAACAGAATGGTAAAGAGGTTGCCAATTGCGTCCGCGCGAATCGGCATCTGCGAAAAAGCGATTCGATCCATCCGAAGACGGCGCTCGGTGTGCTCGGCCATCAGGGTCTGCACCGACTCGAACATCTGCGTCTTCGAGAATTCTTTTCCGTCCAGCTCGCTTTGCAGCTTGGCAATCTGCAACAGCAGCGATGCCGCGTCCTCGTCGTCATACTCCAGCATGGCAATGCTCGTTACGAGTTCCGTATGCGTGAGCAGCTGCCCTTTGAGTCGGCTGTTACGGCTGATGATGTGCAGGTAGCGAACGGAGGCCTTCAACGGCAGATCAATCGTAATGCCGATTCCGCGGTTGACCAGCAGAATGGGCAGTTGGAGCCGGTGCTCGTTTGCTTGGCATTCTTCGATGCAGCGGTCCATCGAAAGGGCGTTTTCCTCGCCCTGCATGTTCCGTTTCACGATGCACGCATAGGGATTCAGAATGCCAAGCTTGCTGCCCAACTGATCCATAATCTCGCGAAGAAAGTCGATTCGATCCGACGCGGCAGGTTCCAGCAGCGAATAGAGCGCCAGATTCAGCCGCAACGGAAGCACCTTTGCCAGTTCGCCGCGCTGCAACTTTTCGTCCACGAGCGCAACGAGCGCGTTTGCCGCGTCCTTCGCGCCCCGCTGAAACACATCCTTGCCATTGAGCAGCAGATAGTCTTCCTTCTCAAAGGTCAGCGAAACCGCCTCTTGCAGCTTGCCGGCCAAATCGTCCGGCAAGTCGGCCAGAAAGATGGTGATGGTATCGATCACGTTTGGATCCAGGCGTTCCGGCATAAGCGTTCTCCTGTTCTGCGGCAGGGTGAAAGCCGCGCCTTCACCCCGCCGTAAGTCTCCCGTTTACTTGAGCAGTTCTTCCAGTCCTTTATAGACGCGCTGCACGCCCTCGTAGAGCGCCTTCATCTGCTCCGTACGCTCGAATTCTTCGTCCTCCAGGTGCATTTCACGGAAGAGCTGACGCTTCGCCATGGCGCGCCCGTCGACAAAATACTCCGCCATACGCGCGTCCGCCTCGTCCTTGGCCCACTGGAGAAAATCCAGATAGTCCTGCTGCATCGCCATTTGGTTCTCCACAAGTGGCTGCCAGACGGCGTCAACCGCCTGCTGAATGCTCGAATGGGTCGCGTTTGCTTCCACGAACGAGTCAAACAGCAGTTTGAGCTTAAATCCCTTCTCAAACAGCACGGCGTCGCTGCCAGTCTCGTAGGAAACGCCCACCATGCGGCAGAGCTGCGTGGGCTTGCCGCCGACATGCACCTTCCAGAAGTGCTTCTCGTCTTCGCGCAGAATGTCGAACGCAATGCTCTTGACAAACGTCGGAATCAGCTGCGCGCTCAGGCTCGTCTTGTTTCGGTCGTCAATCGCGTCGGACACTGCCTGCATCACGGGCAGCGAGCGCTTGAGGTGAATCATCAACGGCGTGTTCTTACGCAGAATGCGCTTAGCGCGCTCCTCCGCAACCGCCCGCGGCATCGGTCTTGCAAACGCGTCGGAATCCAGCAGCTCAATCTTGCGCAGGCAGGTTTCCACGGGCACGCCGTTCTTTTGCGCAAAGTATTTCGCAATCGCCTCGCCCTTTTGCAGTGCTCCGCCCGTCTTTGCTCCCGGAATCTTTGCGTATTCGTCCGCGTCAAACGAATAGTCCCAGCCATTCTGGTCGAGAACGACGCACTCAAAGGTATACTGCTCGGTGGGCGCCGCCCCGTATACGACGGGAATTATGAGCCCCAGCTTGAGCGCCTGCTCAAACAGCGGGTCGATGACCTCTTTGAAATACCGTCCTTCGCGGCTGACCTTTCCAGTGCCCGGCGCAGGCAGGCGAACATCGGTTCGGTACGACACCGGTGGCCGATCCGCCCAGGGAACCCCGGCTTCCTTATTGAAGAGGGGATCGTTTCCCGTGTTCGTATGCAGCAGCACATCCGTTTCGGGATTGAGCAGCTCATAGGCGCTCTCCCAGCTCTGAATTTCGGCGAGCGCGTAGATGGGCAGCGCGCACTTGAACCGGTAGCAGACCATCTTGTCCTGCACATGGGACAGGTACATCTCGACCTTATTGGTCTTGCAGGCCTCGTCGAAGCTCTCTTTGAGCTCCGGATTGCCGGAGAACAGCTGGGAAGGAATCAGCATGCTGATCTTTGCCTCGCGCCCGAGCTCGCTGCCACTCTGGTGATACCGCGGCCGCGCACGGTCGATCAGTTGGGTGACCATCCGGTTTGCTTCCGCGGCGGGGTCGGTTACGCAGTCCGCAAAGTATTGCGTCAGCGTGAGTGTCTGCATGGCAAATCCGCTCGCGGCAATCAGACCGTCAAACTGGCGGCGCGGCGAGAGAAGCGGCTTCTTGGGATCGTAATCCGTCCAGGCGCGCTGATTGTCGATGAAATCATGGATGAGGTTCTCTTTGAGCGTCTGGAAGTTCACCCCGCGGATGCTCTGATCCACGAGCTTTTTCGCCCAGTTGTACTCGCTCGCGCCGTTGAGAATGTTCACGTTGATCGGCTCGGTTGCCTGCGCGGTTGCGCGGAACTTCTCGAGCGTTTCGAATCCGTCGCCCAAATCCTGATACACCTTGCGCAATTCCTCCAGCGCGATGGCGAAGTCTTCGCAGGCTTCGACGAACCGCATCACCGGATTGCGATAATAGGTATTAAACGCGAGATCGTCGCCATAGAGATGGTCCGCAACGGCCTGCTCAATCTGCGAGGACTCGACTTCGAGGAACTGGCTGTGCCAGGTTTCCACGTGGTGCCCAAGCCAGTTGGCCAGCGGGGCGAAGAACCCGTTCATCTTGCTCTTTAAGCGATTGGTCTTGGCAATGCTCGCGCGAATCTTTTCCGCGCGATCCACCGGATCGGACATCTTTTCCAGCCGCGCAAGCAACCCGTCGAACGTTTCCTCCTCGGGGCCAACACCCTTGCAGAGACAGACGAACGAACGCGGGCCGTGCTCGGTCATGTACAGGCGCGCGTGCTCCTCAAATGCCTTCACCTGGGTGGTCAGCCACTCGTCCGCATCGCGAATCGCCTTCTTCTTGGTGTCGGGTACGCGCAGCGCGCGGCGGTATTGCTCGTCCGCCGAGCCGTCGCGAATATCCGAAATCGAGAAATCCACACCCGTCGGGCGGGACAGGCGGCTCAGCTCGACAATCTTGCTGTCGACCATGCGCCCGTTGATCAGGATTTCGTTGATCATTCCGCCGCCCTGCACCTTGCCCATCGGCTGCAGGTCGAACCCTTTAAACCCGTTGCCCGCAAAGACACTCGCCTTGCCGAGCAGGGTTTGGACGATTTCGTCCACCGCATAGGACATGATGATTCGCTCCGGAATGGCAACGGTGCTTACGCCGATTGCGCAGTAGTCGAAGCTGTCTTCGCCAAACGTGCCGGGGTTCTCGGCGCCGGTCTTTGAGTCGAACATATGCGGCAGCAGGGTTGCCGTTCGAACCGTTTCCTTGTTCGAAAAGAAGCTCTTGATCAGGAACTGGTCGTCCCCGGCGGCGCTGCTTCTGGTGTTTTCGGAATCGGCAAGCAGGTTTACGATAAACTCCGTCGCCGTGCGGCGTGTTTCGCGGTACTTCTCCATCGCGCCGCCGTTTCCGTCCGTCGAACCGCTCACGAGAATCGGCATATCGTACAACGGCTTGCCTTTGCGAACCACGATGGCGCGCTCGCCGTCGCTGACCGGATTGGCGAACAGCCGATCCTCGTCCTCACGCTGGCGCGCGCAGACATAGTAGTCGAGCTCCTTGAGCGCGGCGTATCCGTTGGCCTTGATCGAGTTGTCGTAAACCGGCATGGAATCCGGCAGATAGAAGATGCCGATGATCTGGCTGTCGATTGGCGCGACGCGGCGAATCAGCTGGGCAATGTCAATGATGCCGCCGCTGCCCGTTCCGCCCGAAACACCGAGCACCAGAAATATCTGAAGTTTCTCGGATAACATGGCTCCCTGCATCGCGCGGTTGACCGCGTTCTTGATCGTTGCCATGAGCTTCATGTCGTTCGGGCAGGCGATGTCGCTCGGATAAAAGATCTTCATCTTGCTAATCTGACGCTTCTGGTTTGCGCCGTCCAGCGTGAGATCCTGCATGGCCGGAACGCGCGGCGTGCACCAGGAGTCGATAAACGAATTCCGGCGCGGATTCTTGTAGAACGTATTGATGTCTCCGCCTTCGTTGGTAACTACCTGCGTCTCGCTTGCGGAGAGCGCGGTGGTCGAGCGGAGGATGTCGTTTGCGTCCGTATCGATCGCAAGGAAGGATACGCGGCTTGCAAAATCGCCGCACTTGGCGCTGAGCACGGTCTTTACCAAATTGACGGTTTTGATGCCGGAGCCGCCAAGGCCGATGACCAGCGAGCGTTTGTTGGGGTCGATTTTAATCTGCGAGGACCGCACAAAGAGCTTCCCGTCGGAAGCGTCGGCAATCCCCTGACCAAAGCACTCGCTCAGTAACTCGGATTCCTTCTTTTTCAGGTCGATGATACGCATGACATATCCCCCTCTGTTTCATCTATTGTTGTGTTGTGTTACATCGAACGGCTTTCTTCCGTCTCCCGAT
>JAYFPQ010000067.1:0-6047 GCA_034927595.1 Christensenella sp. | reverse complement strand
ACGGTTCTCAATCACCGTTCCCGCGAGCGTATAGCGGCGCTTGAGCATCCGCTGCGCCAGCTCGACGTCGCCCTGTTCCAGCGCTTCGCGCACGCGCGTGCTCGAAACGCTTGCGCCTTCCATCAACACCGGCGGTATAACGAGCACGGAGAACCCGCGCGTTTTGCCGATTTCAGCGAGCGTTTCCGGCGTACCGGCGCCGCGAACCCCGCAGGTGTAGTTGTACCCAACCACGAGCGCGCGAACGTCCCAACGCTCCAGCAGCAGATCGACAAACTGCTCCGCGCTGAGCGCAGCCAGTTCGCGCGTAAACGCAACGCTATAGACCTCCTCCGCACCCAGCGCGCGCAAGAGATCGTCGCGCTCCGGTATGCTGGAGAGCAGGCGAACGCCGCCGCCGAGCACCTCCATTGGATGGTTCGAAAACGTAAATACGACCGGTTTTGCGCCGAGGCGGTTCGCTTCGGCGACGGTCTGCCCGATCAATGCGCGATGTCCGAGATGTACGCCGTCGAACATGCCAAGCGCAACGACAGCGGGAATGCGTTCACTCATGAAACAACCTCTAAAATAAATATCCTCTAAAACAACTTATCTAGTCCGATGCATAAGCGATGATTGATTCGTTCTTATTCCTGCACCCGATCATACAGGTGAATCGTCAGTCGAAACGAGCCGTTCTCGACTCGCCCGATTCCGAGGAATTCCCCCGCCGCATAAGCGCGATAGAGCCCTTCCGGCGTGTCGCGCAGGTTCGTTTCGAGCCCGTTCTTCGTCGGTGTAGCGCGATCAGCGTCCAGCACTAGCTCCGGCAGAAACGCCGTCGCCTCCTCGCAGGAAACGAGCGTGGAAAGCAGCGTCCCCTCCGTCTTCGCCTGTTCCAGTTCCGCCAGTGTCTTAGCGTCTTCCACTCGAAACGGCCCGCTTCTGGCGCGCAGCAAAAATGGAACATAGGCAACCGTGCCGAGCCGTTCCGCAATGCTTTCGGCAAGCGAACGGACATAGGTTCCCCGCGAACAGACCGCCCGCAGTAAAAAGTGATTCTGCTCCGTCTCGGCCAGCAGGTTGAGCGCGGTAATCTCGATTTCGCGCGACTTCGGTTCCACCGTTTTTCCCGCGCGCGCGAGTTCGTACATTTTCTTTCCGTCCACCTTGAGCGCGGAGTAGATGGAGGCTTGTTGCATCTGCCCGCCAAGCATCGACGGCAGAATCGATTCCAGTTCGCCCCGCTCGACCACTCGCTCGTTTCGCGCGGTCACGGTGCCGCAGGCGTCCTGCGTGTCGGTCTGTGTGCCAAACGCGGCTTCAAAGACATATTCCTTGTCCTTGTCGACCAAAAGATCAAACAGCCGCGTCGCCCGCCCGAAACAAACGGGCAAAACGCCAGCGGCCGCGGGATCGAGCGTGCCGAGATGTCCGGCGCGCCGTTCGCCATAGAGTCTTCTTAAATCCAGAACCGCGTCGCTGGAGGTCATGCCGGGGGGTTTTAGAAAATTGACGACCCCGTCCATATCAGCAGAGCGCTCCGAGCAGGAGCTGCTTTGCGCACTCCAGAATCTGATTGTACGCCTGATCGATCGGCGGTTGCATTGTGCAGCCCGCGGCGAGGCGGTGTCCGCCGCCGCCAAAGCGAGTCGCAATCTTGCTCACGTCCGCGCTGGATTTGCCGCGCAGGCTCACGCGAATCAGGCCGTCGTCGCTCTCGCGCAGCAGCGCCGCAATCTCAACGGTGTCGATGTCGCGAATCGAATCGATAATCCCTTCCGAATCCTCGCCGCTCGCGCCGCAAGAACGCATTTCCTCCTGCGTGATAAACGAAATGCCGACTCTCCCATACTCAAACAGTTGCGTCTTGCTCACCGCGAGCGAATGGAGCTTGAGCTTGTGGAACGGGACGGTTCGAAACAGGCTGCGGTTTAAGAACGGAAGATCGATACCCGTGTCGAGCAGCTCCGCCGCAATGCGCAGCGTGTCCGGCGTGGTGTTGGAGTACGAAAAATTCCCCGTGTCGGTCGTGATCGCCGCGTAAAGACAGCTCGCGATGTTCTTGTTGAGCGTGATCTTGAGGCAGGAGATCACGTTAAAGATCAACTCGCCGGTTGCGCCCGCCTTCTGCACGAAGTTTTCCTCCGCGTAGCGGTCGTTCGTGCCATGGTGGTCGATGTTGAGCGTAATCTTTGCCGTGTGAAACAGCGCTTCGCAGCGGCCGGTGCGCGCGAGATCCGCGCAGTCCACACAAACAACCGCCTCGGCAGGCTTGGCCTGCTCGGGCGTAATCAGTTGATCGGAAAACGGAAGAAAGCGGTAGATCGCCGGAACGGGGTCCTCGCAGACCACCTGGGCGTGCTTGCCGAGCTCCAACAGCGCGCCGTAGAGCGCGAAGCAGCTGCCAAGCGTGTCACCATCCGGGGAAACATGCGCAATCAGCAGAATATCATCATTCGACCGCAGAAAGCGGACGGCGTCTTGCAGCATGCCGCGTCACTCCTTCCCTTCGTCCTTATGCAGTTCGTTGAGAATCTCCGAAATTCGCACGCTGTAGGCGATCGAGTTGTCCAGCGTGAACTTCAGGCTGGGCACGGCGCGAATGCGCATCCGCTCGCCCATTTCATGCGAAATAAATCCCGCCGCATGGTTCAGTGCATCAACGCTGGACTTGCGCTTCGCCTCGTCCTCGTCGTATACGGAGACCTTCACCTTCGCGTATTTCAGGTCGTTTGTTACGTCAACTTCCGTCAGCGTCGTCATCGGCGAGATTCGGGGGTCCTTCATCTCGCGAACGATTTCGCTGATCGTTTTTCTTACCTCTTCGTTCCTTCGATCCGAACGAAACGTAGCCATATGTCCTCCTCCGCCCGGCGCGCGCCAGGCGGCCGAAATCCAGAATGTAGATTAGGTGCGTTTGACCTCTTCCATGACGAACGCTTCAATCACGTCGCCCTCGAGCAGGTCGTTGAAGTTTTCAATGCCGATGCCGCACTCAAAGCTCGTGAGCACTTCTTTTGCGTCGTCCTTAAAGCGCTTGAGCGAGGAAATCTTGCCCTCGTGGATGACCACGCTGTCGCGTACCACGCGAATTTGCGCGCTTCTCGTAATCTTGCCGTCGTTGACATAGGCGCCCGCAATGGTGCCAACGCCCGTGACCTTAAAGGTTTCGCGAACGGTTGCGCGGCCAAGTTCGACCTCTTTGAAGACCGGCTTAAACATGCCCTGCATGGCGGCCTTCACGTCGTCGATGGCGTTGTAGATGACGCGGTAGAGGCGAACGTCCACGTTCTCCTTCTCCGCCAAAGCGCGCGCGCCCGCGTCGGGCCGCACGTTGAAACCGATGACAATCGCGTTGGACGCGGAGGCAAACATGATGTCCGTGCCCGTAATCGCGCCGACGCCGCCGTGGATGCAGCGCACGCGGACCTCGTCGTTGCTGAGCTTTTCGAGTGCCTGCTTGACGGCTTCCACGGAACCCTGCACGTCCGCCTTGAGGATGACGTTGAGCTCCTTGAGCTCGTCCGCCGCCATCTGCGTGAACAGATCGTCCAGCGAGACCTTGCTCTTACTCTTGAGCTGCGCGGCCTTGATCTTGTCCTTGCGCTCTTCGGCAACCTGACGCGAGAGCTTGTCCGCCTCGGCCACGTTGAGGATGTCGCCAGCGTCCGGTACTTCGCTGAAGCCCAGCACCTCGACCGGCGTGGAAGGACCTGCTTCGTTGACCGCATTGCCGCGGTCGTCCGTCATGGCGCGCACCTTGCCGTAGGCCGTGCCCGCGACAATGGTGTCTCCGCGACGCAGCGTGCCGTTCTGCACGAGAACGGTCGCGAGCGGGCCGCGTCCCTTGTCGAGCTTGGCTTCGATGATGGTGCCCTTGGCGAGACGCTCCGGATTTGCCTTGAGTTCCAGCACGTCCGCCTGCAGCAGAATCATCTCAAGCAGCGTATCGAGACCGGTCTGCTTCTTCGCGGAGACGGGAACGATAATCGTCTGTCCGCCCCACTCTTCCGAAACCAGTTCGTATTCGGTCAACTGCTGCTTCACGCGATCCGGGTTTGCTTCCGGACGATCCATCTTATTGATGGCAACGATGATCGGAACACCCGCGGCCTTCGCGTGGTTGATTGCTTCAATGGTCTGCGGCATAATGCCGTCGTCCGCCGCGACAACGAGGATGACGATGTCCGTCACCTGCGCGCCGCGCGCACGCATGGAGGTAAACGCCTCGTGGCCCGGCGTGTCGATAAACGTAATCTGTCTGCCGTTGCACATGACGGTGTACGCGCCAATGTGCTGCGTAATGCCGCCCGCTTCGCCTTCCGTTACGCTGCTGTTGCGAATCGCGTCGAGCAGCGAGGTCTTGCCGTGGTCGACGTGACCCCTGATGGTCACGACCGGCGGACGGGTCTTGAGCTGTTCCGGCGCGTCGGTTTCGGCGGACGCACTATCCGAAAGCACTTCTTCAAACGTCTTCGCAATTCTGAGCTCCAGCTCAATGCCAAAGTCCGAGGCAACGAGTTCGCAGGTATCGAAGTCGATTTCCTGGTTGATCGTCGTCGGCATGCCGAGCAGGAAAAGCTTCTTGATGATTTCCGACGCCGGCTTGCCGATTTTCTCGGAAAGATCTTTTACTGTAATGGTCTCCGTAGTGATCACCGCCTTTTCGATCACGACGGGTTCCGGCCGCCGTATGGGTTGCTTCATGCCACGCTTTGGTCTGCGGCTCCCGGTCGGCGCGTCCTCGTCCCAGGCCTTGGCGCTGGGCGCGGTTTCACGTGCGATCGATTTTTTATTCTTCGCCTTCTTGTTTTCCGCTTCTTTGGCGCGTTGATAAGCGCTTTTGTTCGGATCGTAATTGCTAACGCGCTCCTTGCTGGCGGCTCCTGCCGCGGCAGTCGGCGCTGCTGCTCCAGCGGCGGGACGCGGCCCGCGCGGCGGCTGCCCTGCCATCGGCGGGCGCTGCTGGTAACCGCCCTGCTGCGGCGAACGCTGCTGATAGCCACCCTGTTGGTAGCCACCCTGCTGCGGCGGGCGCTGCTGATAGCCGCCCTGTTGGTAGCCACCCTGTTGCGGCGGGCGCTGCTGATAGCCGCCCTGCTGGTAGCCGCCCTGCTGCGGCGGGCGCTGCTGATAGCCGCCCTGCTGCGGCTGCTGCGGGCGCGGCTGATAACCGCCCTGCTGCGGTTGCGGCGCGCGACGGCGATCATCCGTCTGGCTGATCTGGTGCGCCTCATACCCGCTGTTCGGGTCCTTGCGCGGCGCTTCCGGAGCCGGTTTCGGCTTCGCTTCTTCCGTCAATTCCACGGGGGCTGGTTCCGCCTTGACCGGCGTTTCGGGAGCGGGCTTCGGCTCGCGCTCTTCCACGACGGGCGCGGGCTTCGCCTTTTCCGGCTCTTCCTCGTCCCGTCCGCCGGCATGCGCCGCCAGATCCTGATCGGAATCCAGCATTTCACGCAGCCGTTCCATGCGCTCGCGCTCCTCGCGGGATTTCCGCGCCTGCTCTTCCTTTTCCAGAAGTTCGCTTTCGGAATGCCGCACCGAAACAAGCAGTTCGCCTACCGCGCTCTGCGTCAGCGCAAGCCTCTCCAGAAGTTCCTTTGCGCCCTTCTGAATTCCGTTTGCCGATTCTAGAAAATTATTCTTTGCCATGTATGTCTTTACCCCCGCGTTTTTCGCAGTCCGCGTCGATTTCCTCCGCGAACGCTCGTTTGATCATGTTTCGAAAGTTCTCATCCGTTACGGCCGCAATCATGCGACCGGGTTTGCCAATCCATCTGCCCAGTTCCGCAACGGGAAGGATCTCCACGCCGTGGTTGAGGCACATTGCGCGGTATTTCTCGCGCGTGTTCTCGGAAGCGCCCGCGTCGAGCAGCACGAGTTTCGTCTGCTCCGCGCGCACCAGTTTCTCGACCGTAAAGTCACCGGATTTCAGCCGCCCCGCTTTCATGGCGAGGCCAATGGCGTTAGTCAGTCGGCTGCTCATAGCTTCGAAACTGCTCCCGCAGCAAGTCGTAGGTCTCCGGCGGAATCGAAATCTCCAGCGCGCGCTCCAGCGCGCG
>JAYFPQ010000020.1:0-27283 GCA_034927595.1 Christensenella sp. | reverse complement strand
GGGGATTTGACCCATGCTGCTACACATTGGCGCGGACGTCAGCATCCCGCTGGATAAAATACTCTTCATCATCAACGAGGCGTGCATTACCCCGCCGACCAAGGCGTACATAGACCGCGCGAAGAAGGAGCGCCGCCTGACCCCCTGCGCGGGCAAAACGAAGTCCTACGTCGTTCTGCGCGAGCGCGGCAAGGAAAAGATCTTTGCCTCGCACATCGCCTCCAGCACGCTTGAAAAACGCTGGAGAAGCGAGATCAGCCGCGAGTATCTCAACGAAGTCGCGGTGCTGACAATCTCCGAAGCGGAGCAATAAGAATACGAGACCATACGCTTGCGGAAACCTCCGCGGGCTGAAGCGGAACCACCGACAGAGAGGAAACACAACATGGAAACTCCCAACAAGCAAACATACGACGCGTCACAGATACAAGTGCTCGAAGGGCTGGAGGCCGTGCGCCGCCGCCCGGGCATGTACATTGGCTCGACGGATACGCGCGGCTTGCATCACCTCGTGTCCGAGGTGGTCGACAACTCGATTGACGAAGCGCTGGCGGGCTACTGCACGCACGTGGAAATCTTTATCCGCCCGGATAATTCCGTAACCGTTGTGGACAACGGCCGCGGCATTCCGGTCGGCCTGCACGAGAAAACGGGCAAGAACGCGCTCACCGTGGCGCTGACCATGCTCCACGCGGGCGGAAAGTTCGGCGGCGGGGGCTACAAGGTCTCCGGCGGTCTCCATGGCGTCGGCGTGAGCTGCGTCAACGCGCTTTCCGAAACGCTCCGCGCGGAAATCCACCGCGACGGGCATGCTTATGTGCAGGAGTTCATCCGCGGTGAACCGATCAACGACGTGCACATTGAGCGGGACATCGACGAGTGCGACACCGGCACGATCATTACGTTCCTCGCGGATCACACGATCTTCGACGAGGTCAACTTCAGTTTTGATACGATGAGCAGCCGCTTCCGCGAGATGGCTTTCCTCAACGCGGGCGTGCGCATCACGATTACGGACGAACGGGAGACACCCGCGCATATTAAGTCCTTCTGCTACGAGGGCGGTATTGTTTCGTTCGTCAAATACCTCAACAAAAACAAAGAGGTGCTGCATCCGGAGCCGATTTATTTCTGCGCCAAGCGGCTGGAGGACGAAGTCGAGACGGGTTCCGTCGAAATCGCCATGCAGTACAACGACGGCTACAACGAAAACATCTTTACGTTCGCCAACAACATCAATACGATTGAGGGCGGCGCGCATTTGGTCGGTTTTAAATCCGCGCTGACCCGCGTGATCAACGACTACGCAAAGAAGTATAAAATTCTCAAGGAAAACGACGCCGCGCTCTCCGGCGAGGACATTCGCGAAGGCCTGACCGCCATCGTCTCCGTCAAGCTCATGGAACCGCAGTTCGAAGGGCAGACGAAGACCAAGCTCGGCAACGCGGACATCCGCCCGCTGGTCGACGGCGCGGTGGCCGACGGATTGACGCGGTTCTTAGAAGAGAACCCGGCGTTCAGCAAGCTGATCATTGAAAAGTGCATCACCGCTTCTCGCGCGCGCGACGCGGCGCGAAAAGCCCGCGAACTCACGCGCCGTAAGAGCGCGCTGGATTCCACCTCGCTTCCCGGTAAGCTGGCGGACTGCCAGGAGAAGGATGCGAGCAAGTGCGAAATCTTCATCGTCGAGGGCGACAGCGCAGGCGGCAGCGCGAAGATGGGCCGTAACCGCGTGTTTCAGGCGATCCTCCCGCTGCGCGGCAAGATTTTGAACGTGGAAAAGACGCGCTTGGATAAGATCCTCGCCAACACCGAAATTCGCGCGATGATCACCGCCTTTGGCGCTGGGTTGGACGCGGACTTTGACGAAACCAAGCTGAGATACCACAAGATCATCTGCATGACGGATGCGGACGTGGACGGAAGCCACATTCGAATCCTGATGCTGACCTTCTTCTACCGGCATATGCGCCCGCTGATTGACAACGGCTACGTCTACATTGCGCAGCCGCCGTTGTATCAGATCAAACGCGGCAACTACCTCAAGTATGTCTACTCGGACGAAGAGCTCGATGCTACGCTCAACGAGATTGGTCGCGAACCCAAGCCGACGATCCAGCGCTACAAAGGCCTCGGCGAAATGAACCCCGAGCAGCTCTGGGAAACGACCATGGACCCCGATCAGCGGATCATGCTCAAGGTAACGGTGGAGGACGCAATTGAGGCGGACGAGCTCTTTACCCTGCTCATGGGCGACAAGGTGGAACCGCGCCGCGAGTTCATTGAGCAAAACAGCAAACTCGTCGTCGACCTCGACGTGTAACGAGAGCAAGGACAGATAGAGAGTAAGAGTATGGAAGAAAAAGACAACATCACGTTGACGCCGGTTCCAACGATCACCACGAACCGCATTGTGCCGATTAAGCTCGAAACCGAAATGAAGAAGAGCTTCATTTCGTATGCGATGGCGGTCATCATCAACCGCGCGCTGCCGGACGTTCGGGACGGCTTAAAACCCGTCCACCGCCGCATTCTCTATTCGATGGACGAACTGGGTCTGCAGCCAGACAAGCCGTTTCGCAAGAGCGCGCGTATCGTCGGCGACTGCTTAGGTAAATACCACCCGCATGGCGACTCCTCCGTTTACGACGCGATGGTTCGCCTCGCGCAGGATTTCTCGACGCGCTATATGCTCGTGGAAGGCCACGGCAACTTTGGCAGCGTGGATGGCGACGGCGCGGCGGCCATGCGTTATACGGAAGCGCGTCTTTCGAAGATGGCGAGCGAAATGATGGCGGACATCGAGAAGGATACCGTCGACTTCATGCCAAACTTCGACGAAACGCTCATGCAGCCAAGCGTGCTGCCGAGCCGCTACCCGAATATTCTCGTCAACGGTTCCGGCGGCATCGCCGTCGGCATGGCGACGAACATCCCCCCGCATAACCTCGGCGAAACGATCGACGCGCTCTGCGCGCTGATCGACGACCCGGAGATTGACAGTGACGGGCTGATGCAATACCTGCCCGGTCCGGATTTCCCGACCGGTGGCATTATCATGGGACTAAGCGGCATCGCGAGTGCCTACCGCACGGGCCGCGGCCGCATTGTCGTTCGCGCGCGGGCGGAGATCGAGGCCTACGGCGCGGGCAAGAGCCGAATCATCATTACGGAGATTCCGTATCAGGTGAACAAAGCGCGCCTTGTCGAGCGCATTGCCGAGCTCGTCCACGAAAAGCGCGTGGAAGGCATCAGCGATCTGCGCGACGAAACCGACCGCACGGGCATGCGCATTGTTATTGAGCTAAAAAAGGATGTCAACGGAAGCGTCATTCTCAACCAGCTCTATAAGCACACGGATTTGCAGGCGACGTTCGGCGTGATCATGCTGATGCTTGTGGACGGCGAGCCGAAGGTGCTGCCGCTGCGGGACGTGCTCTACTACTATCTGGAGCACCAGAAAAACGTCGTCACCCGGCGCACAACCTATGACCTCAACCGCGCGAAGGAACGCCTCCACATTCTGGAAGGCCTCATCATTGCGCTGGACAACATCGACGAGATCGTCGACCTCATCAAAAAGAGCGCAAACCCCAACGAAGCACGGCAAAAACTCATTGAACGCTTCGGGCTGTCCGAGCGGCAGGCGCAGGCGATTCTCGATATGCGCCTCCAGCGGCTGACCGGCCTCGAACGCGATAAGATCATGGACGAAGACCGGATGCTGCGCGAGCGCGTGAGCTACCTGCAGAGCATTCTGGACGACGAGGGCAAACTCCTCGCCATCATCAAGGAAGAAGCGCTCGCGGTAAAGGATCGGCACAACGACAAGCGCCGTACCGAGATTACGCAGATGATTGACGACATCGACCTCGACGACGTCATTCAGGAAGAGGACATGGCCGTCACGATGACGCACTTCGGCTACATCAAGCGCCTTACGCCGGACACCTACCGCGCGCAGAACCGCGGCGGACGCGGCGTGATTGGTCAGGGGACCCACGAGGAGGACTTCGTGGAGCGCCTGTTCGTCACGAGCACGCATACGCACATCTTGTTCTTTACGAACTTTGGGCGCGCGTTCCGCAAGAAGTGCTATACGATTCCGGAAGCAGGCCGTAACGCAAAGGGTATGCCAATCGTGAACCTGCTCCAGCTTGGCGAGGGCGAAAAGGTCACCGCGATGTTCCCCGTTGCTGGCGAGGGCACGGAAGGGTACCTCGTGATGGCAACGCGGGACGGCATCATCAAAAAGACGCCGCTGAGCGAACTGCAAAACATCCGCAAGGGCGGCCTGATCGTCCAGAGCCTCCGCGAAGGGGACGCGTTGATTGCCGTGGAATTCAGCATGGGCGACGACGAGTTCATCATTGCGAGCAAGAAGGGCAAGTGCGTCCGCTTTGCGGAAGAGGACGTCCGCCCGATGGGGCGCAACGCCATGGGCGTTCGCAGCATCAACCTCGCAGAGGACGACGCGGTCGTCGACATGGTTAAGGTGGTCAAGGGCGGAAACGTGCTGACCGTCACCGAGCTCGGCATGGGCAAGCGCACGCCGGAGGATCAGTATCCGCTGCATCATCGCGGCGGCAAGGGCGTGCTCGCCACGCAGCTGACCGAGAAGACGGGCGACCTCGCCTGCCTCAAGATGACCGCAGACGGCGAGGACGTCATGTTGATTCGCGACGACGGAACCATCATCCGCCTGCCGCTCGATCAGGTGAACGTGATCTCACGTAACACGCAGGGCGTGCGCCTGATGCGCGTGGACGAAGGCACCCGCGTGGTCTCCGTGGAAATTGTTCCGCATGCGGACGAGGAAGAGGAAGCGCCGCAGGAGGCAGCCGAGTCGGAAGCGCCCGCACCGCAGACTGAAGAATAACGAAACAAAGGGGATTCTGCTGTGAAACGGAATCCCCTTTTTGATTTTTGCTAATGCCTGCGAAAACAGAAATATTTCTTGTGATAGAGGAGAACGAATGAAAAGAGCAATCATACTGTTCCCCAAGTTCGAAAATCAACAGCTCATCGAATCGATTCGCGAGAAGTATGACCCGCTCGCGGGGTTTATCGCGCCGCATCTGACGCTTGTGTTCCCGTTTGACAGCGATCTCTCCACCGAGGAGTTGCGGTTGCACGTGGAGCGCGCGTTGGCGGGTGTAAAATCCTTTCGGGTGCGACTCAATGGCTTCTCTGGCGATTTTCGGGACGGATATCTGTTTTTGAATGTGAAAACCGGAAACGATGAGATCATTGAGTTGCATGATCGGCTGTATACCGGTATATTGCAGCAATTCCTGTTTCGCAGATTACAGTATTGCCCGCATCTGACGGTTGGAAAAGTGGAGCAACTGGACAATTTTGAACAGGCGCTGGAGGAGTTGGCCTCGATAGACGAGCAGTTCGAAGGCGTGATCGATCAAGTCTGCGTGGATAACATTGACGCTGGCGATCAGTCCGTTTCGGAATGTTCGTTTCATCTGGAGTAACTGATCAGAAACGAGAGCGGACGCCGTTGGAAAACGACGTCCGTTTTGTTTATTCGAGTGATTTGACTGAATGCGTCATGTTGCGTTTGGAACGATTGGTAGCTTACGCCAAATACCCCTTCAGCCTTGCATCCACGTCCTGCATCAGCTTTGCGAGGGTTGCGTCCAGTTCCGCTTTCGTCTTGGCGCGCGCGCCGATGTAGAGCTTGAGCTTCGGCTCCGTGCCGCTGGGGCGAATGACAATCCAGCTCTCGTCCGCAAGCAGCCAGCGCAGGGTGTCGTTCTTCGGCAGGGTCAGCGCGGTCTTGTTCCCACTGCGGTTGATCCGTTCGCCGGAGAGATAGTCCTCATATTCGTCCACCAGTATCGCCGCGAAGGCTTCCGGCGGGGCCATGCGAAGCTTTTGCATGCAGCCCGCGATCTGTTCCATGCCCTCCTTGCCTTCCAGCGTATAGCTTTTCACGCTTTCGCTGAAATAGCCGTAGGTCTCGTAGATTTCCTCCAGCGCGTCGGCTAGCGTCATGCCGCGTTCGCCGTAGGAGATGCAGGCTTCCGCCGCGAGCATCGCAGAGGATACCGCGTCCTTGTCCCGCGCGAGCCCGCCCGCGAGAAAGCCGAAGCTCTCCTCAAAGCCGAAGAGAAACGTTTTCTCGCCGCTGGTTTGATACTCGTCCACCTTCTCGCCGATGAACCGGAACCCGGTCATCACGTCCTCCAGCGCAACGCCATAGGCCTTGCAAATCGCGTCCGCGAGGCGCGTGGAGACGATGGACTTAATCACCACGCCGTTCTTCGGCAGGCGATGCTGCCGTTTCATGGAGGAGAGAATGTGCTCGAGCAGGATGCAGCCAATCTGGTTACCGCTGAGCGTGTCCCATTTACCGTCCTTGGTTTGAACCGCTACGCCGAGCCGGTCCGCGTCCGGATCGGTGGCGAGGCAAACGCGCGCGCCCTTCTGCTCGGCGAGCGCAATCGCGAGGCGAAACGCTCTCGAGTCCTCCGGGTTCGGCGCGGTCACGGTTGGGAACGTTCCGTCCGGCTTCGCCTGCTGCGGCACGATGGAGACGTTAGTAATGCCGACGCGCGAGAGCAGCTCGATCACCGGCACCGCGCCCGTACCGTGCAGCGGTGTATAGACGATGGGCAGCGAACTTCCGCGGCGCTTGACCAGCTCGGGATCGAGCAATAAGCCAATGGAAGCCGCGTAATACGCCTCGTCCTCCTCCTTGCCGACGAGCACGATTTTGCCCTCTGCAACGGCTGTGTCGTAGTCGCAGAGTCGCGGCGAAAACATGGGAATCGACTGAATCTGCTCAAAAATGGCGCTCGCATGCTCCGGCGCAGCCTGTCCGCCGTACGCCCAATAGACCTTATAGCCGTTGTACTGCTTCGGGTTATGCGACGCGGTGATTACCACGCCCGCCATGCAACGAAGGTGCTGCACCGCAAACGAAAGCTGGGGCACGGAATGCAGCGTCGTAAACAGATATACGCGAATGCCGTTTGCGGCGAGTACGCGCGCGGCTTCCTTGGCGAATTCGTCCGAGCGCAGGCGCGAGTCGTAGGCAATGCAAACGCCGCGTTCACGCGCGCCGTCGCACTCCAGCAGGTAGTTCGCGAGGCCCTGCGTCGCCCGACGGACGACATACTCGTTCATGCGATTGGTGCCCGCGCCGAGGATGCCGCGCAGGCCCGCCGTGCCAAACTCCAGGTCGCGATAGAAGCGTTCCTCAATTTCGCGCGCGTCGGCGGCAATTGCGGTTAATTCCGCGCGGGTCTTTTCGTCCAGAGACGGTTCGTTGCACCAGGATTCGTAGATGGATCGAAACTCCATTCGGGTTGTCCTTTCTGTGGTTTGATTGATAATATCGTAGGGATATAATCGAAATCAGGATTGCTGGAGCGACTTGAGAAAATCTTCCACCGCCGTCCAGTATTCCGCGTTGTTCTTCGTTTTCTCCATCAGGGCGCTGGAGCCGTGCACGCCGCTGCCCTGCGGAACAAAGAACACGCATCCCTTGGACGAAATGGCACCCGCAATGTCACGCCAGGCGGGCGCCTCCGACTTGGAAGAGGTGATAAACACCGGCTGCGTGATTTTTTTGGCGTAGTCTTTGATATGCTGGTCGTTGAACGAGAAATACTCGCCCGGTGAAAAGGACAGCACGGCCTGCACGTCGTTTGGATGCTCCGCCGCGAGAATCAGCACCAGCGACGCGGAGTAGGAGCTGCCCCATGCGATCAGCTGCTTGGGATGGTATTGCTCAATGAGGTAGGCCAGCGCCGCCTCCAGATCCGGATAGGCAGCCACATAGCCAACGGACAGTCCGTCGCTTTGCGCGGCCTTGTTGGTCTCGTTGGTCACGCCGTTGACGCCGCGCCCGGAGCGTTGGTCAATGGCGAGGCAGTTGTAGCCCAGCTTGTTGAGCTTGGGCGCGATCTCCAGATATTCGCCCCGGCTGTATCCGGCCTGATGGCAGAGCAGGAGAAACGGAGCTGAGAGATCGTCCGTCAAATAGAGATCACCCGTAACCGTTAAGCCGTCTGCTGTTTGAAATGTTACCGTCTGCGCTGTGACAGGACTTGTTTTCACAGGAATCACAACCTTCCATCCAATCATTGCTGCCGCAAGAACCAATACCCCGGCAAGTATCCAAATCCACTTTGTCTTCATTGTGGGTTCCCTCCTTCCAGTACCATTGCTGTACAAGAATCTGGCGTAAAAGGGCAAAGTGCCTGTACTGATTATACCCGCACCCGTGTTGCATGGCAAGGCGGGCTGTGCTATCATACCCCTATGGAACAGCGCGCACAATCCAAAAAACGCTATCTTTCCGCTAGCTATCTGACCGGCCGCGCGGTGTTCTATGGCACCCTTCTGTTTTTTATTGCGCGCGTCTTTTTGCTCTTTCAGCTCTTTGGGGACGCCTATAAACGCAAGCAACTCGATCAGGCACCGCCGGACGGGTTTACGTTTCTTGGAATTGTCGGCTCGCTGCTCATCATTGGAGTCATCGGGCTGGCTTTTTTGTTGCTCGTTCAATACCGCCAGAAGAAAATCCGGCTGAAAAAGGGCAACTTTTACCTGCTGATGAACGTTCTGTTCATCCTTTGGGGCGCGATCAACGCCGTGAGCAATCTGGTCGATATGATCGTGTTTTTCGAGTTCGTCTATTTTCTCGATTTTGTCACCGCGATTATCGGCATCATCATTCCTTCCCTGCTGTTGCAACTGACCGACCGCAAGCAGGGAATCCCGCAGGATACGGCGTTGTTTTCCTGCGCCGTCGCCTCAACCGCGCTGTCGACCATTGCGGCGCTGATTGTCGTGCTGTTTCTGCGCGGCGGATACAAGGACACCCCGTTTGCGTTCGTTCGAGAGCTGATCTTCCGCGCGGGAATGATTTCCTTCAGCGTCGCGGGGCTCATGAAGGCGATTAAGATTCGCCGTGAGCTGCCGGAGATTGTGGACGCCGTCATCAAAGCGACGCCAAAGGTCAAGCCGGAGCCGAAGGCCGCCGCGCCGAAGGCAAAGGTGAACCCCGGCGGAAAGATTGAGTGTCCGGACTGCGGAAAGAAACTGGAACCCGGAACGCTTGTCTGCACCCGCTGCGGCTACGACCTCTCGACCCCAAGTCTGTTTGACGACGAAGAGGAAGAACCGCTGGAGCCGGAAGAGCCCATGTACGACGAACCGGAGGAGGAAGCGGAGGAAAAAACCCCCGCCCCGCCGCCGGAGCCGGAAGCGCCGCCGGTGCGCAATGACATCTGCGCCCGCTGCGGAAAACACAAACCGCCGTTTTTGTCCACCTGCCCGTATTGCGGCTATTTTCCAGGTGACCCGGCGGAAGAAGAACAGCAACACGCGAAGGAGCCGCAACCGAGCGTATCCCGACCGGCGGAGCCCGCCGCGCCGGAAGCGAAGCAGGAACGCCGCTGTGAGCACTGCGGAAAACGCATTCCCGGCGGTCTCGCGACCTGCCCGTACTGCGGATTCCATCCCGCGGACGCGCGCCGCGCACCGGAGCCGCCGAGGGACGCGGTGCCGGAGCGATTGTTTGACGACGAGCCGGAGGAGGAGATGATCTTCTGCCCGCGCTGCGACTACGAGGTGCCAAAGAGCACGCAGATCTGCCCGCATTGCGCCTATCCTTTTCCGGAGGAGCGGCAGACCGCGCGAATCCCGCGCCCGACCGGTCGTATTCCGCGCGTTGCCGATCCGCGACATCTCAACGAAAAGAACAGCATCGACTGCCCGGAGTGCGGCAGGCGGTACTCTGCGGCAAGGAACGTCTGCCCCTATTGCGGATACGATATCTACGGCGATTAACGGCGGTACCGCTGGACTCCCCCAAACGACATAAAAAACCCACCGGCTGGTACCGGTGGGACAAGGCGGCGAAAGCCGCTTTTTTGATTTTGATTTCGCTCGTTGAATGGCGTTATAACATCGGCACCTGAATTCCGGCAAGTGCTCCGGCCCAGAGCAGCGCGGCGAACACGACAGCCGAGGAAAGCGCGGTCAACACCAGTTCGCGCAGGGAGACGTTCATGGTATACCGGAGAAAGAGAAAATAATAAATCGCTTTCCAAACCAGCAGAAACAGGAACGCGGCTCCAATGAGAAACGCCGCTATTCCGCTGGTTACGCGCGCATTCGGCAGGAACTGCAACCCGCCGTAGAGCAAAACGCAGAGCGCATTTGGAACATAGCTGAAACCCCAAACGGAGAGTACCTGCCGAAAACGCAACCCGTTGCGAAAGGCGCAGGAGAGCGCCCAGAACAACAGGCAAATGATCAGCCAACTCAAGACCGACGCACCAAACGCAAGCAGCATGCCGGCTGGGTCAAGCATGAACTTCTCCGGCGCATGCCGAACCGCGGAAATCACCGCCGGAACGCCCACCGAGCCAAGCAGTGCGGCAACCGTCACGACGCCGACCGAAGCGGCCAGCTTTCCCTTTGTTTCTTCGCGGGAAAACACACGAAGCGGGGCGGCAATCGCCTGCCAAAGATAATTTGTCATGCTCCGCTCCTATCCGATCAAAGCGCTGATCAACGCAGGAAATCTGGACCCGAGGACGCCCCAAAGCGCGCCGGTCATCGTAAACGCCGCAATGCCCGCCGCCTGAGTTGGTCGCGTAAAGAGAAACCGCTCTAGGACGGAGAATCCCCGTTCCATGGCATTTGACCGCGAGAGGATCTGCGTTAGCATTGCTTCCTTTTGCCCAGCCGCAGATTCGACCGGAACATCGGATTGCTGGAACAATTGCTGTAATTCTGTATCGTTCATGTGGGTAATCACACCTCCAATTTTGTATAGACCCGTTCGAACGCCGCCTTGGCTCTTTGCAGCAGTCCGTCGATTGCCTTGGGCGTTCGCCGCATGGCGCGCGCAATCTGTGCAATGCTGCAGCAGTCCAGATAGCGTAAAATCAGCACATAGCGGTACGGCGCCCGCAAAGATTGCAACGCACGTTGGACGTCGTTCTGCGTTTCGTGCGCGAGAACCTCGGTTTCCAGCGGAACATCCGCCGCGATCTGCTCCAAAGCGTCGTCCGCGGGAAACTCGAAGGCCTCCCGCCGAATCGCTTTTCGGTAGCTTTCGTTGAGCTTGTTTCGTGCGATGGAGCAAACCCAGGTTTGAAAGGAACTCTCCCCGTGAAACCGGTCGAAGGAAACCCATGCCGCGGTAAACGCATCCTGAACGATTTCCTCCGCCATGCGGCGGTCGCCCGCGCAGCGCGAAACGACAAACGCGTAGACGGAATCAAAGCTTTCCAGATAAAGCCTTGCGTAGGTTTCCTGCTGTTGGGACGCGTTGTTTGGCATGGCCGCGTTACTCCACGCGAAACGCCTGACGGAAGAGCTCACCGCTCTCGTCGGAAAGCACGAACGTATAGTCGCCCATTGTGACCATTGCGCCTTCCAGCGAGAACGAAAGCACGCCGTAGGGTTCCGTCTTCGTCTGCGCGGTTGAGGCGGCAAGCGGCTGTCCATCCCTCAGCCAGCTGCCCGTAAACGCGGTACCCGCCGGGCACTCGACGAAGGAAACGGTTGCGACGAGCGGAACGTCGCTGGCAATGGTAGATTGATGGACGACCTGAAACTGGTTGTACGCATTGGATACCACAAGATAAACGGTTTCATCCGGTGCTTCCGCGGTTGCTTTGTACGCCGTCGAGTCCGCAATCGGCTGGCTGGAGAGGATCATACCCGTAACGGGGCCGTCCCCCTTGTTGAACAGCAGCAGGCCAAGCAGCACCGCGCCGACAACGAAAACAATCAGGGCAATCACGCCCGCTTTCTTGCTCATTCGTTTCTGTTTCATAAGAACTCCTTCTCTCTCAATCAATATAGAATCCATATCTTTGTCAACAGGAGCAACCGTCCGTTACTCCCCGTAATTCAGCTCGTCCTGCCGCTGAAAGGTGCTTACGCCTATCACTATACTACCGAACAGGTAAAGCGCAAACAACAGCAATCCGATCAAAACAGTCGATGAATCGGAGTACCCGTTCAGAGAGTTGAGAATCAGCGCGGGCGAAATCAGATACACGCGCTCGAGAACGCTTTGGGGCAGATGGACGAATCCGTTGATGCCGTCGAGTATCGCAACCATCAGCCGCGGCATCATCAGTACCCCAAGCAGGATGGAAACGATCAGGGAAGCTTTCGTTGAGCGCAGCGCCACGGAGAGCGCAAGCCCGATCTGGCTGAAAATCAGCAGAAACACGGTAATCGGCCCGATATAGCGCAGCGCTTGCAACCCAAGCGGAAAATTACCCGTTTGCAACCCGTAAAACAACAACATGGGCAGCGTGTAGAGAACGGCAAACGCGGCGGAGATCAATAGGCTCGTAAGCACCTTGCTGAGGTAAACCGTGCGTTTCGAAACCCCGGAGGTCAAAATCAGATCCAGAAATTTCGATTCCCGCTCGGACGATACGCCGTCGTAATTGAGCGCGAGCGCCATGATCGACCCAAAGAAGTTAAACGAGAACACAATCGCCATATAGTGCATGGTTCCGGTCTTTACAACCTCCTTCACGCTTCCGGACGTGGCGATAAACCAGATCTGAAAGAGCAGCAGAAATCCAAGCAGCAGAAAGAAACGACGGTTCAGGCAGTTTCTCAAATCGCGCTTGACCAAAACAGCAATGTTTCGCATTTAGGCTCCCTCCTGCACCAGCGTGTTGTAGAGTGATTCGATTCCCTGCCGCCGAACGCCGAACACGCGAACCTTCTGCGCATAGAGCGCCTCCAGCACGACGGGAATCTCCTCGTGCTCCACCTGCGCCAGCAGCCGGTCGCCACTTAGCCGGAACCGCTCGCCCTGCTCGCGGTTCAGCCGCTTGGCGATCTCTTCGTCCAAGCCGCCTGTTTCGATTTCGTAGGTCGTGCTGCAAGGGCCCTGATAGAGCAGTTCACCCTTGTCGATCATCGCAACCGTGTCGCAGAGATTCTCCAGTTCCATCAAAACATGGGACGAGAGAAATACCGTCTTGCCGGCTCGATGCATCAGCTGCAGAATGGCGCGCACCTGTTGTACGCCGGTGGGGTCGAGTCCGGCAGTCGGCTCGTCCAGCACCAGAACCTCCGGAGAGCCGACCGATGCGATGACCAGTTGCAGCTTTCGCTGCTGGCCGGGGGACATGCTGTTGACCGGCTTCGACAGGTCAAGTTCCAGCTGCGCCGCGAGGCGCTTGCTCTCGGTTGCGTCCCCGCGCCGGAGTTGGGCAAAGAGGCGAATCGCCTCCTCCCCGCTCATGCGGTCGCGAAAGCGAACGTTCTGCGGCAGAAAGCTGAGTCGTCCATCCAAATGGATGGATCCCTCGCTTGGCTGCATCAGACCGCAAAGAATGCGCATAAAGGTTGTTTTTCCAGCGCCGTTGCGGCCAATGAAGCCGTAGATCTGTCCCTTTGGAACGTCGAGGGAAACGTTCTTCAGCGCGCTGAAGTCGCCAAATCGTTTTCCGACGCCGCGGGCGCTGAACGCCAAATATTGGTTCATTCCATCATCTCCTTTGCATGGTTTGTTGCCGCAAAGGCTAAAATCCCCCGAAAAAAAGCAAATTCAATTTAAGAAAATAGCGATTTGTACGTCATAGATAAAAAATACCCCATGCGTTGTTGCAGCATGGGGTATGTGATGACTACATCAATTAAGGTTGTCGGTTAGTGTTTCGCATAAAAGTCGTATACCGCGTTGACGACGCGATCCACCTGCGCGGCGGTGAGCCCGTAGAACATCGGCAGGCGGAGCAGCCGCTCGCTTTCCTTGGTGGTGTACACGTCCTCGCCGTCGAATCGACCAAACTTGAGTCCCGCGGGCGCGGAGTGCAGCGGAATATAGTGGAACACCGCGCCAACATTCGCCGATTCGCTTAAGAAGTGAATCAGCTCCGTACGCTCGGCAATGTCCTTCGCCTTGAGGTAATACATGTGCGCGTTTTGCTCGCAGCCTACGGGAACGACGGGGCGGTCTACGCGTCCGCGCGCTTCCAGCTCGGCAAACGCGGCGTGGTATTGGTTCCAACTGCGCATCCGGTCGTCAAAGATGAGCTGTGCGTGCTCCAGTTGCGCGAGAAGATACGCCGCGTTCAGCTCGCTGGGCAGAAACGAGGAGCCGATGTCCGTCCAGGTGTACTTATCCACCTGCCCGCGTAAAAAGCGTGAACGGTCGGTGCCCTTTTCGCGGACGATCTCCGCGCGCTCGATAAAGCGGTCGTCCGAAAAGAGCAGCGCGCCGCCTTCGCCCATGCTGTAGTTCTTGGTCTCGTGAAAACTGAAACAGCCCATCTCACCCATGGAGCCCAGCGCGCGGCCTTTGTAGGAACTCATGACGCCTTGCGCCGCGTCTTCGACGATGAGCAGGTTGTGCTGTTTTGCGATTTGCAGCATGGCGTCCATCTCGCACGAAACGCCCGCGTAATGCATCGGTACAAGCACCTTGGTGCGTGGGGTAATCGCCTGTTCGATCAAGCTCTCGTTGAGGTTCATGGTATCCGGACGAATGTCCACAAACACGACCTGCGCGCCGCGCAGCGCAAACGCGTTTGCCGTAGAAGAAAACGTATAGGACGACATGATGACCTCGTCCCCCGGGCCGACACCGGTCAGAATCGCGGCCATGTCCAGCGCGGAGGTGCCGCTCGTCGTCAGCAGCGAGCGCTTGACCCCGGTCATCTCCTCTATTTTTTTATCGCAGGCTTTCGTCATGCAGCCGTCGCCGCAGATCTTTCGCGACTCGATTACCTGAGACAGATAGGTCTGTTCAAAGCCGATATACGGCGGAATGTTAAACGGTACTCGCTCCACGTTGCCACCTCGTCGTGTAAAATGAACCGCGCAGACGCAAAAACTGCTTTTGCCGCTTGCGGACGAAGGCATTATATCATGAACCGGGTTGTTTCGAATATGCCCGGCCGGAAAAAAGGCAAGAAAAAGGCGGTTCGTTCACGTTGGGTTAACACCAGTTTCACGAACATTTGTTGATTTATCGGCTGTGATGGATTATATTGTACCTAGTTGTATTTTTATTCGAATAACGAAGTCGTCGTTGATCGAAAAGACATTGCTTGCACGAAATTCAACACGGGAAGGAAGAGATACGTGGAGTCGAAGAAGATGGATCGCCGTGTGCGAAAAACCCGAATGCAGCTTCGCTCGGGGCTGACGCAGCTCATGCGTGAAAAACCGATTAAGGACATCACCGTCCGCGAACTGGCGCAGCTGGTTGACATCAACCGTTGCACGTTTTACTTACACTATCGCGATATTTACGACATGGTGGAGCAGGTCGAGCGCGAAGTGTTTGAAGAGTTTGAAGCGCTCATTGAGGCGCATCCGCCGAGCGAGCTGGGCGGCGGCACCCGCGCCATGCTGCTCGACCTCTATCGCTTCTTTCAGGAAAACGCAGACCTTTGCGCCGCGTTCCTTGGCGGAAACGGCGACATGTCGTTCTTTAACAAGCTCATTGGGCTTTTAAAGGATCGCGTGTTTGAGTTCTGGCTTGAAGAGCGAAAAAAGGACCCGGAACAATTCGACTACTTCTTTTCCTACATCGCCTCCGGCTGCATCGGCATCATCCGCGAGTGGTTCAATCGTGACATGCGCGAAACACCCGCGCAGATGGCGGATCTGACGGAGAAGCTCATTCTCTGCGGCGTTGGAAGCGATCTGCCGAACACCCGACTCTCATAATCGAAACAGGGAAATAGAGGACTTATGACGGAACATACCCCCTCCAAGCGACCAATCTATTATTATGCCATCCTCGCGATGATCGCGCTGCTGCTGCTCAACGCGCTGGTTTTTCCGGAGCTGATGCAGAATCAGGTCAAAGAGGTTGGCTACAACGAGTTTCTCACCATGGTGGACAAGGGCACGGTAAAGGACGTCTCGCGAGACGAAACCACGCAGACCATTACGTTCACCACGGAAGAGAACGGTAAAACGCTGTATTATAAAACCGGCATCTGGCCGGACGATACCCTCGCGAGCAAACTGAAAACCGCAGGCGTCGAGTTTGCCGCGAGCATTCCAACGCAGACCTCGCCGCTGCTGGCGTTCTTGATCAGCTGGATCTTCCCGATTCTGATCTTTGTTGCGCTCGGACGCGTGCTGATGAAGCGCGTGCAAAACGGCATGCCGGGCGGAATTGGCAACGCGCTCTCGTTTGGCAAGGCCAACGCGAAGATCTACGTCGAGGCGCAGACGGGCAAGACGTTTGACGACGTTGCCGGGCAGGACGAGGCCAAGGAAGCGCTGCTGGAAATCGTCGATTTTCTGCACAATCCCGATCGTTACGCCGAAATCGGCGCAAAGCTGCCCAAGGGCGCGCTGCTTGTCGGCCCTCCGGGCACGGGCAAAACGCTGCTGGCAAAGGCTGTTGCGGGCGAGGCAAACGTTCCGTTCTTTAGCATCTCTGGTTCGGCGTTTGTCGAAATGTTTGTCGGCATGGGCGCGGCGAAGGTGCGCGATTTGTTTTCCCAGGCGGAGCAGAAGGCGCCCTGCATCGTGTTCATCGACGAAATCGACACCATCGGCAAAAAGCGCGACAACGCACTCGGCGGAAACGACGAGCGCGAACAGACGCTCAACCAGCTCTTGACCGAGATGGACGGGTTTGACGCGCGCAAGGGCGTCGTCATTCTGGCCGCGACGAACCGACCGGATTCGCTTGACTCCGCCTTGCTGCGTCCAGGCCGTTTTGACCGGCGCATCCACGTGGAACTGCCGGACCTCAAGGGCCGGACGGATATTCTAAAGGTGCATGCGCGCGGTGTCAAGATGGCGGACAACGTCGATTTTGAGGCGATCGCGCGCGCAACGAGCGGCGCCTCCGGCGCGGATCTCGCGAACATCATCAACGAAGCGGCGCTGCGTGCCGTCCGCATGAAGCGGGACACGGTGGAGCAGGCGGACATGGAAGAGAGCGTCGAGGTCGTCATTGCCGGCTACGCGCGAAAGAACGCGGTCATTTCGCCCAAGGAAAAGCGAATTGTCGCGTACCATGAGATCGGCCACGCGCTGGTCGCCGCCAAGCAGACGGAGTCTGCACCCGTGCATAAAATCACCATCGTGCCGCGCACGAGCGGCGCGCTTGGGTACACGATGCAGGTGGACGAGAGCGAACACTACCTCATGACGAAGGAAGAGGCGGAGAATAAAATCGCGACGCTGACCGGCGGCCGCGCGGCGGAAGAGATCATCTTCGGCACCGTCACGACCGGGGCAAGCAACGATATTGAGCAGGCGACACGAATTGCCAAGGCAATGGTCGTTCGCTACGGCATGAGCAACGCCTTTGGCATGGTCGCGCTGGAATGCCAGAATAATCCGTATCTTTCCAGCGAAGGCTCGCTGACGTGTTCGGCGGATACGGCCTCGCGCGTTGACGCGGAGATCATCGAAATCGTGGAAAAAGCGCATCAGCGCGCGATTCAGATTCTCAGGCAGAACGAAGCCGCCCTGCATCAGCTCGCGGACTTCCTGCTCGAACGCGAAACGATCACCGGCGAGGAGTTTATGGATCTGCTCAAGCAGATTACGGCGGCTCAACCGGCGTAGAAGAACGAACAAGCGCTTCTATTCAAACAGGCGGAACACTTCCGCCTGTTTTTGTGTTGGAAAAGACAAAAAGAAATGTGAAAATATTGTAGAAGCGCTTTTCTGCGCTTGAAAACAGGCCAAAACCGTTGTATTCTAAGTTAGCACTCATTTCTATCGAGTGCTAATAACAACGGCAAATCAAGACGGAGGCGCGAAACAAGAAATGGCAAAGAAACAATTCAAGGCGGAATCGCGGCGCATTCTCGACCTGATGATCGACTCCATTTATACGCATAAGGAAATCTTTCTGCGCGAGCTGATCAGCAACGCGAGCGACGCGATCGATAAACTCTATTTTCTCTCGCTGACCGACGATAAGGTCGGCAAAAGCCGGGACGACTTTGAAATCCGCCTTTCGGTGGACAAGGACAAGCGCCTTCTGACGATTACGGACAACGGCATCGGCATGACGAAGGACGAGCTGGACGAGAACCTCGGCACCATCGCCAAGAGCGGCACGCTCGCGTTTAAAAAGGATCACGATACCGGCGACGCGGTGGACATCATCGGCCAGTTCGGCGTCGGGTTCTATTCCTCCTTTATGGTGGCGGACGACGTCAAGGTGCTTTCCCGCGCCGCTGGCAGCGAGGAAGCCTGGCTCTGGGAGAGCGAAGGTCGCGAAGGCTATACGCTCACCAAGGCGGAGAAGCCGGACGTCGGCACGATCATTACACTCGTCATCAAGCCGAACACCGAGGACGAAAACTACGACCGCTTCCTGAGCAGCCATACGCTCTCCTCGCTCGTGAAGCAGTATTCCGATTACATCCGCTACCCGATTCGGATGCTCACCGAGCACACGCGCCCGAAGAACGGCGACCCCGGCGACACGGAGACCGTCTCCGAGGACGAAACGTTCAACAGTATGATTCCGCTCTGGAAAAAAGCCAAGAGCGAAATCAAGCCGGAGGAGTACAACGAGTTCTACAAGAGCAAGTTCCACGATTTCGAGGACCCGCTCCTGACGATTCACTTTAGCGGCGAGGGCGTGGTCAGCTACGACGCGCTGCTGTATATTCCGAAAAACGCGCCGTATGACTTCTATGCCAAGGAGTTCCAGCGCGGCTTACAGCTCTATTCGAGCGGCGTGCTCATCATGGACAAGTGCGCGGATCTGCTGCCGGACTACTTCGGCTTTGTCAGCGGACTTGTGGACTCGAGCGATCTGTCGCTCAACATCTCCCGCGAGCTGTTGCAGCACGACCGCCAGCTTAAGACGATTGCCGTCACGCTGAAAAAGCGGATCAAGAGCGAGCTCAAGAAGCTCATGGACACCGACCGCGAGAAGTACGAGGCGTTCTACTCGAGCTTCCGCCTGCCGATTAAATACGGCCTCTACAGCGACTACGGCATGAACAAGGACTTCCTTTCCGACCTCGTGCTTTTCCACAGCGCGGCGCAGAACAAGCTCGTCTCGCTGAAGGAATATGTGGACGCGATGAAGGAGGATCAAAAGCACATCTACTACGCCTCCGCCGAGACCGTGGAGCGCGCAATGAAGCTGCCGCAGACCGAGCGCGTTCGCGATCAGGGCTACGACATTCTTTGCATGACGGATGATGTGGACGAGTTCGCCGTCCGTATGCTCGGCACGTATCTGGAAAAGACGTTTAAGTCCGTCTCCGACGCGGATCTCAACCTCGTATCGGACGAGGAGAAGCGCGCACAGGAGCGCGCCGAAGAGGAGCACAAGGACATGCTTGCCGCGCTGAAGGCAGCGCTCTCCGGCAAGGTCAAGGACGTTCGCCTGAGCGACCGGCTCAAGAGCTCGCCTGTGTGCTTAACGAGCGACGGCCCGCTGACGATTGAGATGGAGAAGGTGCTCGCGTCCATGCCGGTTTCGGACGGCAGCGTCAAGGCTGAGCGTGTGCTGGAGATCAACCCCGCGCATCCGGTGTTCGGCGTGCTTGCGGGACTGAGCGCAGATGACGCGCGCGTGGCAAAATACGCAAACCTGCTCTACGATCAGGCGCTGCTGATCGAGGGGCTGCCAATCGAAGATCCGGTTGCGTTTAGCAACGCCATCTGTGAGTTGATGGTTTAAATCAAAGATCCAGTTGCATTTCTAAGCGCAATCTGTGAGTGTATGGTTTAAGGGGAAATCGACGGGGGCGCTGCCCTTGCCCCTTGCCCTGAAAAAATGCGGTGAGCCGACGAGCTTCGGTTCACCGCATTTTCCGTATAAACGCGTTTACACGCGATATTCCTTGCGTTCACCCGCTTAACCGGATAAAATAGTTGTGTATGGCCATGATCGATGAAATACGGCGCGCAACGCACGCCGAAGCCTGCGCGAATCCGCGGCAACTCTCGCCGCTGGCACTCGCGCAGATTGGCGACACCGTTTGCGACCTCTATGCGCGCGTCTATCTCAACGACCAGTTTGCGCGTTCGCCACACGAGCTGCACGTCGCCGCCAGCAAGTACGTTTGCGCGGCGGGGCAGGCGGCGGCGTATCGCCGGATGGAACCGCACCTGAGTGAAGAAGAGCTTGCCCTGTTTAAACGCGGGCGCAACGCCCACAGCGGCACCATGCCTAAAAACGCCTCCGCCGCGGACTACCACACGGCGACGGGGCTCGAGGCATTGATCGGCTGGCTGTTTCTTTGCGGAAACGACGCACGACTGAACGAACTGATGGAATACTTCTTTTCGATTGGATCGTGAACAAAAGGCCATTTTGGAACACAACACTACTTTAATTTGAAATGAGGATACGATTCTATGCCGCAGAAACAGTACGGTTCCGACCGCGGCGGTCAAAACAAGGGCACCGGTAGCACGACCGGTGGCGAAAAGAAAGGCGGTTACCCGAAGGCGGGTGGCTACCAGGGAAAGAAGCCCTATGGTCAGAAGACCGAGGGCGGATATCAGGGTAAAAAGACCTACGGTGACAAACCGCAAGGCGCAGGATATCAGGGTAAAAAGACCTACGGCGACAAACCGCAGGGCGCAGGATATCAGGGCAAAAAGACCTACGGCGACAAACCGCAGGGCGCTGGCTATCAGGGCAAGCGCACCTATGGCGACAAGCCGCAGGGCGAAGGTTATCAAGGAAACCGTTCCTATGGCGACAAGCCGCAAGGCGAAGGCTACCAGGGAAACCGCTCCTACGGTGACAAACCGCAGGGCGCGGGCTATCAGGGCAAGCGTACCTACGGCGACAAGCCGCAGGGTGCAGGCTATCAGGGCAAGCGTACCTATGGCGACAAGCCGCAAGGCGAAGGTTACCAAGGGAACCGTTCCTACGGCGATAAGCCGCAGGGTGCGGGCTATCAGGGCAAGAAACCCTATGGCGACAAGCCGCAGGGCGCGGGCTATCAGGGCAAGCGCACCTATGGGGATAAGCCGCAGGGTGGATTTCAGAAGCCCTATGGCAACAAGCCTTACGAAAAAAGAGCTCCCTACGAAGACCGTCGCGCCGATGAAATGAAACTGCGCGACCGCCTGCTTGAGGACGAAAACACCCTGCAGGAGCAGGACGAACTCCCGTTCCTGATTCTTGGGCGCAACGCCGTCAAGGAAGCAATCAAGAGCGAGCGCAGCATCGACCGCATCGAGGTCGTCGGCGAGCCGGACGGTTCGCTGCGCGAAATCCTCGGCCTCGCGCGGGAGCGTAAACTCGTCATCCGCGAGGTGGACAAGCGTCACCTCGACGAAATCTGCCTGCCGTTCGGTCACGGCGGAAAACCCGGCAACCATCAGGGCATCGTGGCGTACGCCGCGGGCGTGGAATACTGCACCGTTGCGGACATCCTCGCGGTTGCGCGCGAAAAGGGCGAAGACCCGTTCGTCGTCGTGCTGGACGGCATTCTCGACCCGCATAACCTCGGCTCCATCATCCGCAGCGCGGAGTGCGCGGGCGCGCACGGCGTGATCATCGGCAAGCGCCGCAGCGCTTCCGTCACCGCGGCGACGGTGAAGGCCAGCGCGGGCGCGACGGAGCACGTCAAGATTGCGCGTGTGGTCAACATTCCCGCCGCGATTGACGAACTCAAGCGCGCGAAGCTCTGGGTTGCCGGCGCGGACATGACCGGCCGACCCATGAATCAGCAGGGGCTCAACGGCCCGCTCGCGCTCGTCATTGGCGGCGAGGGCGATGGCCTAAGCAAACTCACGAAGGATAAGTGCGACTTTCTCGTCGCGATTCCGCAATACGGCAAGATCGGCTCGCTCAACGCGGGCGTTGCCGCGGGCGTGCTGATGTTCGAAAAGAAGCGGCAGGACAAGGCGGAATGAAAAATTACGACGCGCTTTCGGACGAGGAGCTGCTCATGCAGCATCGCGCTGGAGACGCGCGCGCCGAGGATGCGTTGTATGCCCGCTATAAGCAGATTGTCCGCAGCAAGGCGCGAACGTATTTTCTGATTGGCGCGGATCGCGAGGACATCATTCAGGAAGGCATGATCGGCCTGTATAAGGCGGTGCTGGACTATCAGTTCGATCGGCAGGCGTCGTTTCGCTCGTTTGCGGAACTCTGCATCACGCGGCAGATCATCAGCGCGATTAAGAGCGCAACGCGCAAAAAGCACATGCCGCTGAACACCTACATCTCCTTCAATCGCTCCGTGTTCGACGGGGACAACGAGCGTCCGCTGATCGACGTATTGACCAGCACGCGCATGACGGACCCGGAAGAGGTGCTCATTGGCCGCGAAAACTACGCGGCGGTGGCGGACAGCATTGAGCACTCGCTGAGCAAACTCGAGCACAATGCGCTGGGGCTGTACCTCTATGGGTACTCCTACCAGCAGATTGCGGACGCGCTGCAGGTAACCACCAAGAGCGTGGACAACGCGATCCAGCGGGTCAAAAAGAAACTCGAAGCGAGATTGCAGGAATTGCAGTAAACAGAAACAGGATGGCACGCGCCATCCTGTTTTTTGTTGCGTTCGTTTTAGTCGATGTAATACAGCGGGTTATATGGAATACCGTCGATGATCAGCTCAAAATGGAACGGGGATTTCGACTCATTTTCCCCCGCGGCGAGCACGCCGATTGTATCGCCAAGAAACACGCGCTGGTTCATCTCCACCTGCACGTCGCTCAGGTGCGACAGCCGGGACACAAACCCGTTGCCGTGGTCAATGTCCACGACGAATCCATATGCCCCACGCTCCCCGCAGTAGACCACGACACCCTCGCCGGGCGCGGTGATCTTCGTGCCCGCGCTGGCGACCATGTTCAGGCCGTAGTTCATCTTGCCGTCGACAAAGCCAAAGTAGTTCGTCACCTGCCCACGCATCGGGTAGGCGAGCTTGAGGTCGCCCTTGCTCTTGCCCTCCGGCCCTTCCAGCCGCGTTGGCGAGCCGGACGCCATTCCCTTTGCGTACGTGCCGACGCGAAGAATCGTCGCACGTGCCTCGCGTAGCGTGTTTGTAATCGGCGCGCTGGCGGAGATCACCTGCCCCGCGCGATAGATCGTTTCCGTGGTTGTTTCGTTGAGTGCGCCCGCGCCAAGTTGCGTGATGATCCGCGCGCCCTTGGGCAGCGCCGGTTCGGATGTCTGCGTGACCTGCGGGCTGGTTTCCGCGCGATCGATCTTCAGCGTCGTGACTCGTACGGGCACGAGCGAACGATTTGCGTCGAGCATGGCGAGCGCCTCCGCCGTGGAAAGCGGTTTTTCGTAGACGTCGGCCTGCGCAACGATTAGCTCGCAGTCAAATGCCGCGGAGAGGAACCGCTCGCCGTCCGGCGCGACCGCGAGACTCGAGAGGTACTCCCAGAGCATCTGTTTGGCCGCGAATTCCGACTCGAGCGTAAAGAGCGGAGCGCGATCGACGAGCAACGTCACCGTGTTTTGATAGGAAACGGGTTCGAGCGTCGGCTCCGGCGTCGTTTCCGCGGCGTCGATGGTCACACGATCCGGCTGCACCTGCTCCACCAGAACCGGGCCGGTCTGCACGTCCGGCCGCATGGCGCGAAGCGCGCCGATCACGCCGAGCGCGAGCAGAACGCCCGCAGCCGTCAGCAGAAAAATGCGGTTGAGCAGTTTTTTATCCAAAGACGGCGTTTGCTTCCTTTCAAATCAGACTAAACTGGTTATCCAAATACGGCGTTTGCTGCCATTCGAAACAGACTAAACGGGAATCGTTGCCGACCTTCATTAGCTCATTTTCACATATGGCGCGTAGCAGTATCCCTTGGTGCCGTTGTAGTCCACGTAGCACCAGCCGTTTGTGGTCGAGTACACCGTTACGGTGGAACCGCGATCCATCGTCAAAAGCACGCGCGAACCAGCGCTCGTCGAAGGCTGCGCGCGGAGGTTCAGCCGCGCGGTGACAACGCCGGTGGATTGTGTGGTCTTGACCGTTTCCGTGAGCGTGACGTACTTGGCAAACACATAGCCCGTTACGTCGGCGGATGGAATCTCAATTTGATACCAGCTGCCGGAGGAGCCCAGAACCCGAACGCTGGTGTTTCGCGCAAAGGTGCCGAGGCTGTTGTAGCGCGTGCTGCTTCCCGTGCGGACGTTTACGCCGGAGGCGTTGATGTAGCCCTTGCTGTAGGCGCTGCCGCCGGAGGCACTGCTACCCGCGCCGGTCTGCGTAATCGATACATATTTCGCGTAGACAAAGCCGTCCAACCCGGTTGCGGAAACGCGGACGCGATACCACGAGCCGACCTTTTCGTAGAGGCCGAGTTCGGTGTTCTTCATGAGCTTTCCGTAGCTCTTGGAGGCCGTGCTGGAGCCCGCGCGGATGTTGACGCCGTTTGCGTTGATGGCGCCCGCCGCGGCATAGTCCGGCGCGAGCGTCGTGCTCGGGGTCGGCGCGGGCGTTGCGGTCGGCAGCGGGGTGGGCGTGCCGAACGAAACCGGCGTTGGCGTCGCGCCTTCCACCGTAGCGGCTGGCGAAGCAACCGCCGTGGGAACCGGCGTGGCCGGAGCCGTCGTCGGGGCAGCGGTCGCGGTGTTCGCCGCAACCTCCTGCGTCAGCGTCACGTAGTCTTTGCTGACGAAGCCGTCCTGACCCGTGGTCATGGCCTTCACCTTATACCAGCCGTTCACCATGCCGTAGATGCCAAGCTGCGTGTCGAGCGACAGCTGGCTGATGACGGAATAGCTCGTTGCCGGGCCGGTGCGATAGTTCACCGCGCTACTGGAGACCTTGCCCTGCGCAATCAAGCTGCTGCCGGTGAGCAGAATATAGTCGTGCCGAATATAGCCCGTATTGCCGCTGGGTGCGGATACATAATACCATTCGCCCGTCATGCCGAGCAGCGTGACCGGTGTATCCTTGGCGAGGGACTCTACGACGGTGGAGCTGGTCGAGGCCTTGGCGCGGAGGTTCACCGTGCCGCCCTGCACCGTTCCGGTGGAAGCGTAGGTATCCGCGGTGGTCGGCTGCGCGGTTCCAATCGTCTCCGGAAAGACGTAGGCCATGGTGCCAAGCGTCGCGCCGGGGTAGTAGAACCCAAGAATCTCGCGATAGGTCTTGCCGAGGTTGGCCATCTGCTGCGCGCCGCGCTGGCTCATGCCGACGCCGTGACCATAGCGCGCGTGGTAGAGATACCAGCCGTCGGTCGTTGGCGCGGCGTAATAGATCTTGAGTGTTTTGGAGTTGTATAGGCCGGAGGCAATCATCTCTTCAAACGTAAAGCTGATGCTGACCTGTGTGTTGCGAACTGTCTCGATTTCCGGCGTGGGGCTCGGCGTCGGGTCAAACGACGGGGTCGGGCTCGGCGTCGGGTCGAACGTAGGCGTCGGGGACGGGGTCACCGAAGGCTCCGGCGTCGGGGAGGGGGTCATTCCCTCGGGCAGCGGCGTCGGCGCCGGAGAAGGCGTCACGCCGTCCGGCAGCGGCGTTTCGGTTGGAGCCGGCTCAAACGTCGGCGTTGGGCTCGGCGTTGGCGCGAAGGTCGGCGTTGGGCTCGGCGTCGGGGCAAAGGTCGGCGTCGGGGTCGGAATCAGCGCCTCGTTCAAGTTGGATCGAACGGTCGCCGTCACGGTGATGGTCGTGTGGTTCAGGTCGCCCTTGTAGCCCGCCGTGCCGGAGGACTCCACGCTGTCAATCGATTGAATGCCCGCAAAATAGTGGTCTTTCGGGACGATTCCGCGCCCCGCGACCGCCGCCATGAGCCGCGCGTCCAGAAACGCGAACGCGGCGGTGCCCATCTCTTTTTCACTGTAGTCTCCAGGTAGGAAGATCTTTTCCATCGGCGTGGCCGGGTTTGCCATGTCGTAGGGGTCCGCGCCGGTGTTGTACGCGCCGTCGTAGATGGGGGAACTCCACCGGACGGAGGGAAGGATCATCCAGCCGCCGTTGCTTGCGGCATAGTAGCAGTAGAGCGGCATGTTATTGTAATACAGCGCGTCGCTCATGGTGGAATCGACTGCGTTAATGACATTGGTATAGTTTGGGTCATAGCCTTTGTAGACCTGGTCATCCGCGGTGTCGCCAATATCGTAGGAACCGGTTGAACGAATCTTGAGCAGGGCATATCCCTTCGCTGCGAGCGATTGCGCCTTGAGCGCCTCGAGCGGGAAGGTGTTGCTCATTTCGTAACCGACGACGCCGTAGAGATAATGCGAAAACGGGACCTTGTTGATGACCGTCAGCACGCTGTTGTAGGCGGAGACGGAGAAGTTGCCAAGGTAGTTGCGCGTGCCCGCGGCGGTCTTGATCGTCAGATAGCCCGCGTCCCGGCTGAGGTTGGTGCGCTCAATCGTAACACCGTTGCCGGAATAGAGCTGACCTTCGGAGGAATGCGACACGGTGATGGTTGATCCGCTGCCGGTGATGGTCAGCGTTCCATTCGTAAAGGTGCGCTGCGCCTGCACGAGCGTATAGGAACCCTTGACGGGAATCGACAGCGACTGCGCCGATTCCGTGGAAAGCAGCACGCGAACGAACTGCACGCCGGAGTCCGCCGGAGCGGAGGACGTAGGAACAAGCAGCGCGACAACAAGCAGCGCAAGCATGATTGCGAGCATTCGCCGGGTGCGGGTCAAACGGATCATCGAAGGCCTCCCCCAAGTGTCACTTAAAACGATCGATGGAACACGGTATATTGTGTTGTTATTGTAACGGAGATTTCGTGGATTGTGTACGATTTCCCGGTAAATTCTTGGATTGTTCACCGAAACGATACAGCGCGGAAACACGCGCGCCGCAGTGCGTAAAAAAGCGTCTAAATACTCTCGAAAACGGCGGCAAATGGATACTCGCTCAGCGCGGGTAAGGCCGCCTCGGCTTCCTCTTTTGAGCCAAATATACCGAAGACCGCGCTGCCGCTGCCGGTCATGCTCGCGGCGCGCGCACCCGCCTGCAACAGCGCTGCTTTGACGCGGCCGATGTCGGGCACAAGCTCGATGGCGGGCTCTTCCAGCGCGTTGAACAGCAGCGGACAGAGCGCGTCGAGATCGCCCTGCGAAAGCGCGCGCATGCAGGCCGTTGTGTCCGGCATGGTGCGTGGCAGTTTCAACAGCGAAAAGAGCTTTTTGGTGTATACGCCTTCGCGCGGTTTTGCGACGACGAGATGGAGCTTCATGCCGCGAATGGGCGTGAGCACCTCGCCGATTCCCTCCGCGCGCTGCGTGCCGCCGCGCATACAAAAAGGTACGTCCGCGCCAACGGACGCACCAATCTCATAGAGCGTTTTTTCGTCGACCTCGCCATAGAGCTTTTGCAGGCCGTTGAGCGTCGCCGCCGCGTCCGCACTGCCGCCGCCAAGACCC
>JAYFPQ010000139.1:0-1658 GCA_034927595.1 Christensenella sp. | reverse complement strand
TCCCCCTCTCGCGTTATTAAATGGTTCATTCGTCAGATCTCAATCACGTGGCGATTCGCCACCTGATAGACCTGCATTTGCTCGACGCCCGCCGCGGCAACCTCCTCGAGGTGCGTGCAGGTTAAAAACGTCTGGCAGTCCTGCGCGGCGATCAGCAGCATCTTCTGTCGGTTTCGATCCAGCTCGGAGAATACGTCGTCCAGAAGCAGCACGGGCGCGTCGTCCTTCTCCGCGCGGAGGATTTCCAGCTGCGCGAGCTTGAGGCTCAGCACCGTTGTGCGCTGCTGCCCCTGCGAACCGTACACGCGGACGTCCGTGCGGTTGATCAGCAGCTTGAGATCGTCCCGATGCGGGCCGACGGAGGTGCTACCGCGGTAGATATCCCGTTCGGCGGAGTCCGCCAGCGCGAGGCGCAAGGTTTTGGTCAGCTCGTTTGCCGTTTCCGGCTCAACGTTTGGCTCATATTGCGCAACGAGGGTTTCCGCCCCGTCGGAGAGCGTTTCGTGTTGTTCGGCGGCAATCATGCCCAGCCGCTCAATCAGCTCCGCCCGTGCGAGGATAATCGCCGCGCCGAGCACGGAGAGCTGCTCGTCCCAGCAGGCGAGGGAATCGTAGTCCAGTCCTTCGCCGTCCTTGAGCAGTGCGTTTCGCTGCTTGAGCGCGTTGTTGTACTGCTGGAGGGTATAGTAGTAGGAAGGCCGCAGCTGGGAGATTGCCATGTCGAGAAAACGCCGCCGTTCGCCAGGGCCTTCCTTGACGAGCGAGAGATCCTCCGGCGCGAACATGACCACGTTCAGGCAGCCCAGCAGCTCACCGGAGCGGCTGATCGGCGCGCCGTCGATCAGGGTCTTCTTTCGGTCTCCCGGAAACAGCTTGGTCTCGATGCGCCGCGGGCCACCGCGGGTGTCAACATCGACCGCAACGCTGGCAAACGGTTCTCCCGAGCGAACCATTTCGCCGTCCCGCATGGTGCGGTGGCTCCGGCCCAGCGAGCATAAAAAGAGCGACTCCAGCACGTTGGTCTTGCCCGCGGCGTTCTCACCCGTCAGTACACACAAGCCCGCGTCGGGACGCAGGGAGAGCGACGGATAGTTTCTGAAATTGACGAGCCGCAGGCTGGTTACGCGCATGAAACGCTGCTCAAACTTCCCCTAATTTATTCCTGTATAGTATACCACGAAAGGTAGGTTCTGTATATATATTATAGAAAAGAGTTTCCATTTTTGGCGTGATTTCATCGTTTTTATTCCGTTTTTCGAAGGATTTATAAGCGTTTTTCGCCGCTAAACCGCGGTGCGGAAGCACGACTCGTTTTTCGCGCGAAAAAAAGCCGAACCGGCGGCAAATCCGCCCGTTCGGCTTTTGTTTGGCAGTAAAAATTGTTTGAACTTTACGAGAGCAAATCGCCCTGATGCGCAACCAGCGTTGCGTCGAATACGCCCGGTACGCGAAGGAACTTATCCACAAAGTCCGTGTCGCTCTCGCGAATGCGCAGCTCGATGGTGAGCTCAATTCCGTCGTGCTGAACGGTCTTGCTCTTGATGTGCGCCTTGGGCAGCTGGCGAATCAAGCCCTTGATCTGCTGGCTCGCGCGGTCGTCAAAGTGCAGAATCAAGAGGTACGGCATCGAGCTGTTGCCCTTTGCCGAGGTGATGATG
>JAYFPQ010000046.1:0-10615 GCA_034927595.1 Christensenella sp. | reverse complement strand
GGCTGGGAGTTGTTGCCGTTTTCGTTGACCACCATGTCGCTGCCCTTAATCGCCTCCGGCAGGTAGGTTCTGTTGTCGTCGTCCGGCGTACCGGCGCGCAGTTTTACTCGAAAATCCATATGCTCCTCCAACCGTTATTTTGTGATTGCTGGAATTCGTTCGTAGTCGCTCAATTTGCCGCCGTCTTTGAGCAAATCGCGAATCAGATCCGCCATGTTCGCGGAAAGCTCGGAAAAATGATCCGTCGCGTAGACAACGCCGTCGCAAACCGAAACCGCGGAGCCAAACAGGTAGCGGCAGAACCACTCGATGGAAACGAGCAGCTCCCCGTCGCGATGCAGCGCCTCGCAATACATGCTGCGCAGACTCTCGTCGATTACGCAGCCAATACTGCCGCGCGCAAACTGGAGCGTTCTGCCGTCCGACAGCTTGACCACGGCGGTCAGCGTGTCGGCGGAAGGCTCGTACTTCGCGCCAAAAGCCTTGCTCAAAAACGACAGCGGTAAGCAGAGATACTCGCCTCGGACGACCTGACCGCCGTTGAGCCCGTGGTACTTCAGCTTCTGCCAGAGCACGGCCTTCGTGTTCATTGGTACAACGCTGTTGTCAAACCAGGCATAGGCGCAGTCGCTCGCCGCCGCAATGGCAAACGAGTCGCCCTCGCGCGGCAGGTTCGACGGCGAATGGACAATGGTGCCGTCCGCCTTGCGCCGCGTGCCGGAAAAATGATAGTTCCAAACCAGCGCCGCGTCGTCAAACGTCTGCCCGTGGTCGCGGTTTTTGATGTCCAGGTAGGTCAAATCCGCTTTCTTGCCCTGGTAGAACGCAAAGTTGTCCTCGCCGACGATGCGAATCTGCGGAATCGGCTCGCACTCGTTGATGCGCATCCAGTAATAGCGGTTGTAGCGGTTGACGTTGAGCGCTTCGAGCTTGTCCGGCGGAATGTCGTTGAGCTCCGGCCGGGACTGCCATACGTCGAGATGCCCCGCTTGGTTGACAATCTCTCCTTCCGGCGTAAACAACTTCGAAAGAAACGTTGCGCAGCCGGAGCCCGCCGCGCCCGCGAGCACGTCGCCAAAGTTTCGCGCAAACAGAGAGGTCATCAGGTCGCCCATGGACATACCCTGCATGAACACGCGCTCTTCGTCCACGTTGTACTTCTGTTTCATCTTCGCAATCAGCGCGCGCGCCATGCTCAGATCGTGATTCTGCGAAATATCCTCCGAAAACGTCGGGATTTCGCCCGGCGCTTCCTCGTGCTCGGCTACGCCGTCGTCAAATCTCCAGCGTCCCCACTCCACGCACCAGACGCGCCCGGTCGTCGCGTTTGGAAACGCAACGAGAAAGCCGTGCTGTTCCGCGAGGATCGTCCAGGAGGTGTAGATCGCCTGTCCCCAGCCGGTCATCAGCCCGCCATGCATCGAGACGACGAGCGGCGTCTTCTTCGCCGGGTCATACGTACTCGGCACATATTCAAACCACGTGTCGATGGCGCCGGTTCCGGTCAGGTCTTCCTGATATTCCTTCAGCCGTTCCGGATATGGCTGGGAGTTGTTTCCGTTTTCGTTAACGACGATGTCGCTGCCCTTGATTCGCTCCGGCAGGTAGTCCCGGTTGTCGTCGTCCGGCGTGCCGGGGTGCAGCAGTGTTCGCATCTGTTTCATAGTTGCTCTCTCCATTTTCTTACTCGCTCAAACGCTTGAACGTGTCTTCAATTTCCAGCCAGTCGATGAATTTCTTCACGTGGCGGTCGCAGTATTCCCAGTTGTGGTGCCCGTGGTCAATGGTTTCGACAAACTCAAGCCCCAGCGCGCGGTATTTCTCCATGTACTCCACGTTGCCCTCGTAATGCGTGTCCTCCTGGCCGGTCGCCATGTAGCCCTTCGGGAAGCGTTTTCCGGCATCCTTCTGTTTTTTGATCATGTATGCGATGTCGTTCTCCGTGTTTTCCACGTTGGCCTTGCAGCCAAACGCGCTGGCAAACATGAAGAAGCTTTCCGTGTTGTCCTCCACCTCGGGCACAAAGTCGATTGCGTTCTTGTTGCCGGAGAACGTGCCAAACGCCGCGAACTGCTCCGGATCGCGCAGCATCCACTTCAGCGAGCCGTAGCCGCCCATTGAGAAGCCCGCGATGTAGTTCTTTGCCGGGTCCTCCGAGAGCGGAAACAGATGGCGCACCACGCGCGGCGTTTCGATGGAGAGCTGGGTAAAGTATTTGAAGTTGCCGTGCACGGTGTCCATGTAGCCGGAGCAGTAGGTTCCGCTGCACACAACCGCAATGCCCGCCTCCGCCGCATAGAGCTCAATCGCCGTATAGCGCTGCCAGTCGGTATAGTCAAACCCGCCGCCGCTCTGGAGCCAGAGCACGGGATAACGATAGCCCTCCGGGCGATCCGCCAGCGAATGCCCCCAGGTGTTTTCCGGCAGAATCACGTTCACGCCAACCTTCATCCGGAGCGCTTCGGAATAATAGTACAGTCGAATGTTTGCCATGTTACTTGCCCTCCTTCCCCGCGATTGCCCAGCGAACCGCAAACGGCAGGCTGTGCTGCAGGCTATGGCAGTCCGCCCCCGCGAGCAGCCGCACCTGTTCGGCGGAAATGCCCAGCTTTTCCGCGAGCAGCACACTCTCTTGGCGGTGCGCGTTGTCCTCCTCGGTAACGAAGAGAAACTTGCTCCGTGCGGGTCTGTTTGCAAGGGAGAATAGATCGTTCTCCCCGCCCGCAAAGTCGTCCAGCTTGCCAAACACCGCCCCCAGCGAGGCCGCGTCATGATAGATTCCGGTTTCCTCGCCCGCAAGCACCTGCTGAATCACCGCGCCCATATCGAGCACGCCGTTGAGCGAAAATGCCTTGGAAAACACATCCGGGTGTTCCAGTGCGGTCTTCACCGCGCCGTATGCGCCGGTGCCGACGCCGCCGATCCATGTTTCCGCCGGATTGGCTGATACGGGAAAGATATTTCGGCAGATGGCGAGCAGTTCGCCGCTGACGAAGTTTTCGTACTTCGGGCCATATTCCATATTGGTGCCGAGCGTATGCTGAACGTCCGGCGCGATAATAAAGATGCCGTGCTCCTTTGCGCAACGTTCTGCGGGCGTGGTCTGCCAGTCCACCGCGGCGCCGCCCTCGCCGTGCAGCAGTATCAGCACGGGGTATTTCTTCGTGTGCTTCGCGTCGTCGAGCTGAAGCTTGTCCATCTCCGGCAGGAACACCCGCGCGGCAAACGAACCGCAGAGCACCACCGAGAGCGCGTTGAACTCAAAATAGGCCAAAGTTGTTTCCTCCTAATTGTTATGCGACTAAATAGACAATGTCAGATCAATACGGGTTGCCGCCCTCTTCGGTCAGACCGAAAAACTTGAGCGCTTCCTGAATCGCCAAATCCCAAAAGCGCCATTCGTGCCGGTAGTTCGGCAGCTCGAACCAGTGCGCCGCAAGACCGATCTCCCCAGCGTGCTGCTGAAACTTTTTATAAAACTCATACAGCATCGTGTCCTCCTGCCCGCAGGCAAACATGAGCCGTGGCAGCTTGCCGGTGGGCGCGAGGCGGTCGATGATTGCCCAAACGTTTTCGTTTGAGTTTAAAAACGCATCCAGTCCACCCGCATTGGCGAGCGTGTTTGCCATGCGCTCGTTGTTTGTATTCAGCATTGGGCATGCGTTGTCCGGCCCCATGCCGGACATGTCCATCGGCGCCGCGGAGAGCACCGCCGCCGCCGCGAACTTCTCCGGGTGGTTCACCGCGAACTTAATCGTGCCGCGTCCGCCCATGCTCAGCCCCGCAATGAAGTTGTCCTCGCGCTTACTGGAAACGGGCAGCCAGCCGTAGACGAGCGGCATGAGCTCTTCCGTGAGAAAATCAAACATGCGATAGCCCAGCATGCAGTTGTTCCAGTTGGAGTAGTTCGAGTTCAAGGCGCTGGGCATCACCACCACGAGGTTCTTCTCCGTGGCGTACATCTCGATGTTTGTCTTACGCACCCAGTCCGTGTGGTCGCCAAAGGTGCCGTGCAGCAGCCAGAGCACCTTGTATTTCCGTCCGCTCGAATAGAAGTCCGCGGGCGTGACGGCGCGCGGCTTGTCCGGCAGAATCACGGTGATCTGCGTGTTGCTGTTGAGACATTCGCTTTCAAACGTGTATTGCAGAATGGACATGTTGGCCTCCTGATTTTGTAGATTGGTTATTCAATCGTGCAGACGAACGGCAGCATCGGCAGACCCGCGCTGTTATAGAGATTGTCCTCGCAGAAGGGTCGCTGGCAGAACGAAACCGTAACCGTCCCTTGTGCCAGTTCCGGCGCGGAAAGCAAGAGTTCGTTGTCGCGAACTTCCGCGGAGAACGTCTCCAGAGCGGCTCCGTTCACCGAAACGTCCAGCGTTTCCAGGTATGCGCCGCGGCAGATCAGCCCTTGGCCGCTGTTGGCAAAACGAATGTGAATAGTCGAGCCTTCGCGGCGCACGCCCTCTACCGAGGGCGAATCCGCGAGGATGCTGCGCCCGTAGACCTTGTTGAGCGCCTGCAACGCCAATCGCTCGCCGATGGGCCGCTTGTGTTTTGGGTGCACGTCGTAGCGCATGCCCGCGTCCATGGAGCAGACCAGCCAGACCCGGTCAACGGAACGCGTCAACCTTTCCTGCGCCGCGCGAATGGGAACAAAGTTGAGCGGTTCGACCATTCGCTCGAACGTGGTCAACTGCACCTGTAAAAACGGCAGCGGCTCGTGCCAAAGGTCGCGCCAGCAGGCGATCATCGCCTGCATCAGCTCCTCGTACAGCTCCTGAAACGGCTCGTCCGACTCGCCCTGATACCAGATGACCCCGCTCACGGAGTAAGGCGCAACCGTTTTCAACATGGTTTCGTACAGTCCGCACGGACGAAACGGCGAATACTGCGAAAGATTCAGCGCGTCCATCTGCGCCATCGCGGCCTTCATCGATTCGTCCGGGTCAATGGGCGCGAGGTTTGGGACGCTGTTGTCAAACGGTAACGAATCGATCATCCGCTGGTTTGCCTGAAAGCGTTCCAACTCCGTCGCGGGATCGATGCACGCCTGCGCCTCGCTCGCCCGATCCAGAAAGAACCGCAGCCGTCCGGTCAGGTATTCCGGCGCGGTGAACACGCTCGCGGAGGTGCCGCCCCAGGTGCAATTGAGGATGCCGACCGGCACATGAAACTCGTTGTAGAGCTTTTGCGCAAAGTAGAACCCGACGGCGGAAAAATAGCGCGCTTCCGCCTCAACCGCCTTTCGCCATACGCCGACCTCGGAATAATCCCGGTCGTTTTCCTGTCCGGCGTAGGAAATCTTCGGCACCTCAAAGCAGCGCATCTCCGGGCAGTCGATCTGCGTCGCCTCTTCGGCGTCCGCGTCGTCCCGCAGTAAAAACTCCATGTTGGACTGCCCGCTCGCGAGCCAGACCTCGCCGATGGCAACGTCCTCAATCGCAACCGTATTATCCCCGGCAAACACCGTCAGCATTAGCCCGCTACCCGCCTCCATCGGCGGCAGATACGCCTTCCAAACCCCGTTTCGCGAGACCGCAAGCGCGGTTTCTCCCGCGAGGCGAACGGTCACGAGGTTGCCCTCCGGCGCGGACCCCCAGACGCAAATCGGCTTTCTGCGCTGCAGCACCATGCCGTCCTGAAAGATCCGCGGCAGTGTGATATTACCCATGAACATCCTCCCCCTGCGAAAAGAATACGCGTTCGTTTGTTCCATCCGTGGCGGTAATGCGGAAGGCCTTGCTCGCAAAGTCCGCGTGCAACGCAGCCCGCTGCAACCCGTTTTGCCAGACGACGGTCAGTGTTCCGTCCGCATGGTCCGGTTCAATCGAAACTGCGCCGTTGAACGCGGGATGCGTGTTGCGAAAACGCATGATCTGGTAGAGCACCTGCAGCATGGGCTTGTGTACCGCTTGCTCAATCTCCGCCTCCGTATAGCCGTGGCGGTTGATGCTTCTCGGCTCCTCGCCGCGCTTGAGCGCTTCAATGTCGTTCTCCCCAGCGAGCAGGCCAACGTAATACACCTGCGGAATGCCCGGCGCAAAGAACTGCACAACGCGCGCCAATAGATACGCCGCGTCGTCTTCGCCTAGCGCGGAGTAGTAGCTGCACATGAGCTGATACCGCTGCGCCTGCTTGCCAGAAAGTTTGATCATGCTCGGGAATTTCATATACGGCTGCGCGGGGCGGGTGATCTCGTCCACGCGTTCGCGCACCAGATCGATCTCCTCGTCGGTCAACAGCCCCGCAACGTCCACAACGCCGATTCCGTCGTGGGTGTCCAGCGTGGTAAACTGCTTGCGCGGGCAGATGTTGAGCCAGTGGATCAGCCGGTCCGTGCGCCCGGTCAGAAGGGCGTGCAGCAGCAGCATCGGCAGCGCAAAATCGTAGACCCAGTAGCCCTTGTCCGCCATCTTAAGCTGAATGGTATAATTCTCATGAATCTCCGGCAGCATTTCGGTTCCGGTCGCTTTCAGCGGCTTCATGCCGATGTCCAGCACGCCCCAAATCTCCGGTTCGACAAAGAAGCACGAGGTACCCGGCTTCTTGGAAGCATATGCAAACGCGTCAAACCGAATCAGCGGCACGTGCTTTGCCAGCAGGCCGAGGTTTCGCTCGTAGTAGTCCTGCGTCGCTTTGCTGTAGGGGTCGATGTCCACCTGCTCCTGAAAGAAGGTGTTCCAGAGGCGAACCCGTTTGCCGTCGTCCCGAACGAACTCGAAATACGGCCCCTTTTCCTTGCGACGGTACATCACTTCAAGCTCCGCTTCGGTCGGCTCGCCGTTTGGCCAGAACTTGTCCCAGTGGATAAACATATCCTTGTACGGGGAATCCTCGCCGCGCTTCATATAGTCCTGAAACTCGGCGCAGCGAATGGACACATGGTTGAGCATGAAGTCCGCCATCAGGTAATACTGCTCGCCAAGGCGGTCGATATCCTCCCAGGTGCCAAACGCGGGATCGACGTCGTCGTAGTGGATCACGGCAAAGCCGCGGTCGCCCGAAGAGGGAAAGAACGGCAGCACGTGGATTCCGCCGAACACGCCGCGAAAATGGCGCGCAAGCACCCGATCCAGCGCGGACAGGTTCTCGCCCATGGTGTTGGCGTAGGTAATCAGCATGATCTTGTTCTCTACTTTTTTCATGAAACGCTCCCAAATGATGATTGATAAGCTTCTAGAAATCTGTTCTGTAATCGTTTTCATTTTTCGGCAAAAAAGAAAGCCGAATTCTGTTGTTCTACCGCGGTGATCGATGCGGCGCAGCAGGCGTTCGACGCTCGTTCTCGAACGCCCGCCGCACCAAACATCCTCTCTCCTACAGCTAGATCGATGGCAGTCTCTAATACTTGGGTTCTGTGGTTGCCGTTTGGAAACAGACGCTGGAAAAGAACTTCTTCGCTCGATTGACCCGCAGGATCAGCGACTGCTTTTTAAAACAGCCGAAGGCCCCCTCCGCTGCACCCGATGGTCGCGTATGATCTTTTTCGTTCAGCGGAATGCAGATCAACATTGTTAGCCCTTAACCGATCCGAGCGTAATGCCCTTGACGAAGTACTTCTGGAAGAACGGATACGCAATCAGCAGCGGAAGCACCGCGACGACGGCAATTGCCATTCGCACGCTGATGTTGGGCACACTCTTTGCGTTGATCATGCCGTTCATGTGCGTCTGAAGGAACGCAGCCTTGTTCATCACGTCGTTGAGGTAGTTTTGAATGCCGTAAAAATCCGTCCGCGTGGTCAAAAAGTAGATGCCGTTTGTCCAGTTGTTCCAGTAGGAAATCAGCGTCATCAGCGCGATGGTCGCGAGGATTGGTTTGCTCATGGGCAGCACGATCTTGAGCAGGCTCTGCACCTCGCCCGCGCCGTCAATGCGTGCCGCCTCCAGCACCTCTCCGGGAATGTTCGTGGTAAAGTACGTTCGCACAATGATCACGAAAAACGCGTTCATCAACAGATATGGCACAATCATGCCCGCGAGCGTGTCCTTTACGTTGATCAGGTTCGTATACACCATGTAGGTCGGCACAAGACCGCCGTTGAACAGCATCGTAAAGAACAGGAAAAATGAAATCACGCCGCGCCCCGGCAGATCCTTATGGGACAGCGGGTAGGCAAACAGCACCGTCAGCACGAGGTTGCCCAGCACGCCGATGCCCGCGATGACAACGCTCATCAGATACGCCCGAGCAATGGAGTCCTTCGCTTCCCAGAGGTAGTTGTACGCGGCAAAGCTGAACTGCTTCGGAATCAGCGAGTAGCCATGCTGAATCAGGTAGTCCTCGGAGGTCACCGAGCCGACAAACAGCAGCCAGAACGGAATCACGCAGGCCGCGATCAACACGACCAGAAACGCGTTGACGAAGAAACTATAGAGCTTACTATTGTTAATCATGCTTCCATTCCCCCTTAAAACAGGGCGCTTTCCTTGTCCAGCTTGGTGACAAGCCAATTTGCGCCGAACACGAGTATGAATCCGAAGATGGACTGCAAGAAGCCCGCGGCGGAGGAGCGTCCAACGTCGTTGAGTTCCAGCAGCGCGCGATACACGAAGGTATCCACCGTCTGCGTCGTTGCGTAAAGAAGTCCACTGTGCTGCGGAATCAGGTAGAACAGACCAAAGTCCGAATAGCAGATTCGGCCGACCGCGAGGAGCACCAGTGTGATAATGGTCGGTTTGAGCCCCGGCAGCGTAATGTGTAGTATCTGCTGCCAGACGCTGGCGCCGTCCACAACCGCCGCTTCGTAATAGGTTTTGTCAATGCCGATGATGGTGGAATAGTAGAGAATCGAACTGTAGCCAAACGACATCCAGAGGAACACAATGTTCAGAATCACCGGCCAGTATTTCGACTCGTTGTACCACTTAATCGGGTTTTCCACGCCAAACAGCGGCAGAATCGTGTTGTTCATAAAGCCGTTGCTCGGATTTAGAAACGCCAGCGCAATGTAGCTGACGATGACGGTGGACAGCAGAAACGGAATCAGAAAGATCACCTGACTCGTCTGCTTGAAAAACTTGTTGCGCGCGCTGTCCAGCGCGATGGCAACGACGATCGCCAATACGTTTCCAAATAGAATGAACCCTAAATTATAGAGAACCGTGTTTCGCAGCGCCAGAAGAGCGTCGTTGTTGCTAAAGAGATATTTAAAGTTCTTTAGCCCGACCCAGGGACTCTGAAAGATGCCAAGCGAGTAGTCAATCTTTTTAAACGCGATCACCAAGCCCGCCATCGGCAGATAGTTATTGATTATCAAATAGGCCGCGCCCGGCAGAATCATGAGATACAGCGGCAGGAACCTTAGAAACCTTCGACGTCTTCTCATGCGCAGATATGCCTCGCCCGAAGGAGAGACAACCTGTTTGTTCGACGTCTTTGTTCGTTTTTCCATTTGAGCATCCTCCGTGAAGGGCTGAAGTCAGATGTGCCATACTTACAGCTTCCTAAACAAATGGTAGCAAAAAGAAATGCCCCAAACTATCAAAATTCCGATGGGATTTGTTATTTTTCTGGAGCCGGAAGCAAATCTTTCGGCAAATTTTGTTTCAAACACCGTTTGCTATATAATTATGTAATGCTGCACTTATCGCCCGAAGTGTTGTCGAACATAATCGGAATATGATCGGAAATGTGATAAAAAGAGCCAGAAAAGTGATGGCGGGCGATTTCCCCGCTTTGTTATGATCACATTGTCAGAGGCGTTCTGCCTCATTTCGAACACATGTCATCCCGTTGAAAAATCAAAAGGAGAGAGAAAAATGAAAAAGCACAGAGCCCTATTGGCGATCCTGGCAATGCTTCTGCTTGTCGGCATGCTCGGCGCTTGCGCTGCCCCCGCTGCACCCGCCGCAGCGACCGACGCGCCCGCCGCAGCAGCCAAAACGGACGCCGCGACCGACGGAACGTATCCCGTCATCCGCATGGCGTACACGAGAATTTTTGCGACGGACTCCGAAGCAAAGATTGAAGCCGCGCTGAACGAAATCATGCGCAAAGAAGCCGGCGCCGAGATCGACCTCGTTCCGGTTGACTTCTCCAGCATGAACACGCAGTTCAACCTCATGCTCACGGGCGGCGAAGACTCGATCGACATCTTCTCGTCGTTCTGGTACATGCCGATGAGCACCCTGTATGCCAACGGTCAGCTTGCTCCGCTGAACGACCTGCTGGCGTCTGACGGTCAGGGCATCCTCGACCTGTTCTCCGATGTACCCGGCGTGCTCGAGTGCGCCCAGATCGGCGGCCAGTATTACGGCCTGCCCTCCTACGGCCCATATTCCTCCCCGATGATCTACATCGTGAAGGAAGGCTCCTCCAAGGCCGCCAACATCGACTGGTCCACGGTGAAAACGCTGGACGACGTCACCACCGCGCTGATCGCGATGAAGGATGCCAATCCGGACAAGTACTATGTCCCCGGCGCAACCCAGACCTACTGGATTCCGAAGGACATCGACTACCTCGGAGACACCAACTACCTCGGCGTTCTGACCGACCCGCTCAACAGCACGCAGGTGGTCAACTACTACGAGTCCGACTACTTCCTCAACCTGCTCGACAACGTCAAGACCTGGGTTGACCACGGCATCATCAATCCGGACGCGATGAG
>JAYFPQ010000128.1:0-4668 GCA_034927595.1 Christensenella sp. | reverse complement strand
AGCGCAGCACGGGGTTCATCAGCGACGGGGTCGTGACAAACAGCAGCCCAGCGTCCCCCGCCTGCTCCACGAGCAGGTCGTATGCCTCGTCCCGCCCCGTCAGGTCGAGTACGCGCGAATCGATCTTGTCCCCCAGCTCCGCCTGCATGGACAGGCGCGCCTGCTCATGCGCGCCGAGCCAGCTATCCTGCGTGCGCTCGCCCGAAAAGGCGAACACTACCTTCGGGTTGCGGTGCACCGGCAGAAATCGCTCGAACAGCGGCACCTCCGCCGCCTGCGCCTCGTCCTCCAGCACCACGCGCGGTTTCGGCGGGTGCTCCAAGAGGTCGAGCTGCGGCTTGAGCGTAACGATGCGCGCGGTCAGCTCCTCCGGCAGAATGTTGACCGGAAAGCCGTAGATATGCAGATATTCCAAAAAAGAGTCGCCCAGCGAGAGGGTGCAGTTGCTGTTGAGATAGGCGGATTCAAACCGCGTGTAAAGCGCGTTGTAATCGAGGCTGTCCAAGGCGGGGTCCAGCTCCGCCTTGAGCCGCTGCTCAATCCGGTAAAGGCGCTCGTACTTTGCGCCGTCCGAAAGCTCAATGTCGCTAAACGAGCCCTTCTTCGAGTAGGCAATAAACGTATAGTAGCGCTCGACGGCGGGATCGTTTTCGTCCCACTGCGGAACCAGGCGGATGATCTCCGCCTCAATCGAGCTCGCCTCGAAGTACTTGAGCACGCTGACGCGCTTGTTTCCCTCGGCGACGTAGTACTTCCAAAGGTATTCGTACACGCGAATCGGCCCGTGGATGCCGCTTTCCATATGCCAGTTGCAAACGTTGATCCACTTGTTGGCAAATTCCGTATCGCTCGGCAGCAGCGGCATGAAGTTTGGCGCAAACGAGTTCGCCCGGCTTGCCTGATAGGTGCCGACGACGCGGTTGAGGGACACCGCGCGCATGGGCTGGGCCATCACGGCGAGAACGCCGTTTTCCTCGCGCTTTGCGTCGAGCACGGGAAGAAAGCCGCTCTCTCCGCGCTGGCGGTAGAGGGCCGCTTCCTTTAAACCGCGCTTTCGCGCGCGCTCATATTCTTCGTATGCTTTCCCATTTGGGCTCATGTGTTTTCCTCCGGAAAATCCATGTCCAGAATATAGTAGTTATAACCGTTTACAATCGTAATACCGCTGTATTCCAGTACGCGTTTGGACCCGATCGAGTAGGTCAGGTGCTGGTGCCCGTGCAGGTGGTAACGCGGCTGGTAGCGATCCAGCAGGGTTCGAAACGCCTCGAACCCCTCGTGAAACCGGTCATCCCCGTCCCCCAGCCCCGCCGCGGGCGCATGGGTCACCAGTACGTCAAAGCCCTTTCGCATGGCGAGCGACGCGCGGAAGATCCTTCGCCCCATCTCTCGCTCGGAATAGTGGTTCTCCGCCGGGCGCTCGCTCTTGCAGCCGCCAAAGCCGACGAATCGAACGCCCTTGATCACGACCGGGTTCGCCTCGAGATCGATGCAGCCTTCCGGCGGATTCTCGCGGTAACGCGCGTCATGATTGCCGCGCACGTACAGCAGCGGCGCTGGGATCATGGTCACCAGAAACGACAAATACTCCGGCTTGAGATCGCCGCAGGAAATAATCGCCTCTACGCCCTGAAACGCCTTTGCGTCGAAAAAATCCCAGATGTATTCGCTTTCATGGTCGGAAACAACCAGAGTTTTGAGTTTCATGCCGATTTATCAGACCAATCCGATTTGTTCTCGCGCGTGTCCGCGAGTCGATTTGAGCGCACCGTAACGGTGCTATAATCCTGCTTTAACGATACACGTTTCCCGGTCGAAAGTAAAGCGCGCCGCATGTCTCGTCCAGAAGAAGCGCCGCCCGACTCTTAGCCGAACGGCGCAATATAGATAAAGCTTCTCTTGTTATAGAGCCTAACCGAAAGGGAAATCCCCGTCCGTTAGCCCTGCTCGTAGAGTTTTTTCAGTGCCTTTACGCCCTGCAGTATGCAGGTGCGCGTGCAGGCCGCGCTCTCCTCGGGGTTTCGCGCTTCCAGTGCGCGAACGAGCGACTCGTGCTGCTTGACGGTCTTTGGCAGATCCGGCATGGTTTGCAGGTGCTGCCGCATCAGCCGCAGAATCGTGCTCTCAAAACTCTTAAACGTCATTGCGTATACGGCGTTGCCGGAATACTGCGTCAGCAGATAATGAAACCGCAGCATCGGTTTTGCGGCGTTCTCCGGCGGGTTACAGGCCTGCATGGCGCGGATTTCCGCCGACAGCGCGGAGAGCTCCTCCGCCGTAATGCATCGGCTCGCCAGCCGCGCGGACTCGCACTCCACCAGAATACGCAGTTCAATCAGGTCCTTGAGCAGCGGATAGTCAATGCGATAGCTGTCGCAGTTCATCAGCGCGGCGAGCACCTGAAGTGTTCCGTTTCGCTTATAGTCCGCGACCACGGTGCCCTGTCTCGGCAGAATGCGCACGAACCCCTGACTCGCGAGTTCGAGTACGCCGGTGTTCACCAGGCTTCGGCTTACGCCAAGCTGCGCGGCGAGCTCGCGCTCCGTCGGCAACTGCTGGCCAATCGCATATTCGCCCGAAAAAATCTTTTGTTGAATCGTGTGTACGAAGTTCTTTTTAAGTCCGTTTTGTTTCATGTTCTGCGATTCACCGTTCTCGGTTCTTCCTCCCCAAACGATTTCCTTCGGCCATGAATCTCCGCGTCAACTGTATTTTATGCCCGTTCGCATTGCGCTTGCCGAATCGAATCTACGCACATTTCACCCGCGAGCGCACCAGATCAAGCGACAAAGAAAGCGCCGCAAACCGTGCGCCTTCGAAACAAATTATAACAGTGTATTCATGTCTATACAATAGCATCCTCTCTTTTTAAACCAATATCCGTAAAATTCAACCTGTTTTCAGAGGATTTTATAGGTTTTTTCGACGTTTGGCGGTTCCGTTCGATCAAATCAATCAAATTGAATTGCATAATGCCTTTTTATTATACAGTCGTACAGGTGTCCGTTACGAACCGCTTTTCGCGCCTGCCGCTGCATTCGCCGAACGGTCCAAGGGTTCCATTCGGACTCGTTTTGGCCGCCCGATCTTCCGACGGCAGAAACCCAAATTCATTGTACCCGTTTCGAATGGCGTTTGTTATGCAAGATGCACACTCGCCGATCCTTTCCCGCCCTAGTTGCGCGGCGCATACCAAACGAGAAGCCCCCGCAGAAAACTGCGGGGGCTTTGAACAACTCGTTCTTTTGCGGTTATGCGTTTGCCTTCCAGAGGCCATGGAGGTTGCAGTACGCATAGGCTGCGACAACCTTCGCTCCGCCGAGCGCGAACACCGCTTCGGGTGCACCGCCGGGCTGGAGGCACTTGCGCTGGCCGCCGTCTTCGGTCTGCAGGTAAACCCACTCGATGTAGTGCTCCGCCAGCATGGGATGATCAACGCTGCCGATGTGGACAATCGCCTTGTCGCCTTCGACCTTGATCACGGGAACATGCTTTTCATGGCTCGCGTCAACGCTGCCGGGTACGAGCTCGGTCATATGCTGGCCGCAGCAGGTCATCGGCGCGCCGGAAGAATGGATCATGCCAACAAGATTGCCGCAGATGTCACAGCGGAAGAAACGGATTTCACACAACATAATAAGTCCCTCCTTGATTTAATTGATTCTTTTTTTCTGGTATTCTCTACTTGGATTGCTGTTTTCCCGCTCGGGGAAGATACTTTATAAAGACTGTTTTACGAACAATTGCATCCAGCTCGTATATACCAGATTCTATTGTCTATCATACACGATTTCCGTAATAAAGTCACTATCTAAGAACAGTTCTTATTAATGTCACAATCTGTGTACCTATTACCAGCTTTTCTGATAGAACAAGAAAAAAACGAGCAGGTTTTCAAAAAACACGCTATAATCGAACAAGAGAACAGCTGGGAGGGACAATATGGGACTCGACGCATATTTGCCGATTTGGAAACAGCTCACGAAGGAAGACCAGCGCGCGCTGGAGGAAGCCGCCGTTTTTCGCAGCGTTCCGAAAGGGACGATTGTCCACAACGGCTCGGCGGACTGCATTGGCGTGCTCGTGATCAAGAGCGGACAGCTCCGCTCCTATATCGTATCCGACGAGGGCAAGGAGGTTACGCTCTATCGCTTGCTCGAGCGCGACATCTGCCTGTTTTCCGCCGCGTGCATGATGTCCAGCATTCGCTTTGAAGTAACGATTGAAACGGAGAAGGACTCCGAAATCTGGCTGATTCAGCAGGAAGCTTACCACGAGGTCATGGCGCGCAGCGCGCCGCTGGCCAACTATACCTGCCAGCTGCTGGCTTCGCGCTTCTCCGAGGTCATGTGGCTCATGGATCAGATTCTCTTTAAACGCTTCGACGCGCGGCTGGCGACTTTCCTGCTCGAAGAAAGCGCAATTGAAGGCAGCGACACGCTGGAGATTACGCACGAAAAGATTGCCAACCACATGGGCACCGCGCGCGAGGTCGTCACCCGCATGCTCAAGTATTTCCACGAGGAGGGCATGGTCTCATTGTCCCGCGGCGGCGTTACGCTGCACGACCGGGCAAAGCTCACCGAAATGGCCCAGTAGGAAATTCGATTCCCGGAACAACATCCGGGTACCAGTAGAAAAGCGCCGTCCGGGTGGAGCCGGACGGCG
>JAYFPQ010000018.1:0-19434 GCA_034927595.1 Christensenella sp. | reverse complement strand
GGTGTTGCCGCAGTGCAAGCTGATCGTACGCGAAAGCACCGCCGAACCGAGAAAATAAGTTTGAATAGAACAAAAGAGCACCACATTGGGTGCTCTTTGTTTTTGGCGGAGAGAGTGGGATTCGAACCCACGTTACCTTTAAGGGGTAAACACGATTTCCAGTCGTGCGCCTTCGACCAGCTCAGCCATCTCTCCACGGCTTGTTTTTTCGGACGCAATGAGTATATTACACGAATGCGCTCAAATTTGCAAGCCCCTTTTCACGCGTTTCGAAGTTCATCGATCAGGCGGTGCCCTTCCGGCAACAGAACCCCAGTTCCCTTCGCATCCCGCTCGGTATAGCGAAGCGCCTTCCCTGCGGAATTCCCTTTGCGATACAACGCAAACGGCACCGGTTCGGCGGAATGCGTCCGAATCGGAATCGGCGTCGGGTGATCCGGTAGCACGAGAATTGCGTAATTCTCGCCGCAGTCTTCCAGATATGCCCAAACCGGCGTGAGAATCTGCGAATCAATCTGTTCGATCGAGTACATCTTCTCCTGGATCTGTCCGTGATGGCCGCACTCGTCCGGCGCTTCAATATGAATATAGACATAATCCGCGCCGTTTTTTAGCGCCTGAATTGCCGCGCTGGCTTTGCCCGCAAAGTTGGTCTCGTAGGTGCCCGTCGCACCTTCCACCTTAATCACATCCATCTCCGCGCAGCGGCCGATGCCTTGAATCAAATCTACAGCGGAGATCACCGCGCCGCGCAACCCCGTTTTTTCGAAAAAGGGCGTCAACGCCGGTTTTCGCCCCTCACCCCAGAACCAAATCGCGTTCGCGGGGTTCTTGCCCGCCGCAACTCTCGCGCGGTTGACCGGATGCTCTTGAAGCAACACATACGCACGCTCCATCCAGCGCATCAACAGTTCGGTGTTCGTTCCGGAGGGGAGCCTGCCCGCAACCGACTTACCGGTAAAGTCGTGCGGCGGGGTGAGTTCCGCGCCGGTTGCCGCGTGGTTGAGCACGAGGCAATGCCGGTAGGAAAACCCCGGATACACCCGAACGCCTTCGCTGGAAAGCTCGCGATCCAAATAGCGAATCAGCTCGCCCGCTTCCTCCGTGCTGATTTCGCCCGCGCTGTAGTCGACCATCGTCGTATCTTCCAACCGCGGTTCACCGGATAGGGTCACGAGATTGCAGCGGTAGGTTACGTCCGTTTCTACGAGCGCAATGCCGAGACTCGCCGCTTCCAGCGGGGAACGCCCGGAATAATACTTCATTGGGTCGTAGCCAAAGACCGATAAGTTCGCCGTATCGCTGCCGGGTTTCATGCCGGAAGGAACGGTCTGCACCAGTCCAAATCTGCCAAGCTGTGCCAGCTTGTCCATCGACGGATGGTTCGCAACCTCCAGCGGCGTTTTTCCGTCGAGTTCGTCGAGCGGCCAGTCCGCCATTCCGTCGCCAAGGATTACCGCGTATTTCATAGATCCCGTACTCCAAAGTATTGATACAGTGTGCATGGCATGCCGCCGTTGGTGAGCTTCCTTCTTTTGTCCGCGCGTCGGCCGTAGATCGTTTCAAACTCGCGCATGCCGGTAAAAACATTTACGCTCCAACCGGGATACGCCGAGAATACGCGCCTCATCTGACGATATAGCGCGAGCACCTGCTCTTTTTCGAGCATCCGCTCTCCATACGGCGGGTTAGCGACGATGATGCCGCTTGCCTCCGGCGCGGAGAAATCCTTGATGTCGCGCACCTGCCAGTCGCAGAAGACCCCCGCCTTTTTCGCGTGCTTCTTGCATAGATCGATGCTGCGCTCGTCGATGTCGTAGCCGCGTACCAGAATCTTTTGGTTGTTTCGCGCACTCGCCGCCTGTTCCCGCTCACGCTGCCAGATTCCCTTGTCGAAGAACCACCAGCTCTCCGCCGCAAACGAGCGGAGCAGCCCCGGCGCAATGTTCTGCGCAATCATCGCCGCTTCAATCGGCATCGTGCCCGAACCGCACATGGGATCGATCAGCGGAATTTCTGCTTTATAGCGCGAAAGCAGCACGATTGCCGCGCCGAGCGTTTCCGACAGCGGAGCCGCGACGTTGTAGGTGCGATACCCGCGGCGGGAAAGCCCCGCGCCGCAGCAGTCCAGGCAGAGCGAAACGCGGTTTCGCAGAATGCCGACCTCGACAATGATTTCGTCTCCGCCTTCCGGAATCGTCATGCGACGGTAACCGGCTTTCAGGCTCTCGATGATCGCCTTTTTTACGATGCTCTGGCAGTCGCTGACCGAAAAGAGCGTACTCTTAGCGGACTTGCCCGTTACGTGAATGTTTGTCTCCGGCTTGAGAAACTGTTTCCAGTTGACGGCTTTCGTCTGCTCAAACAGTTCGTCAAACGTCTCCGCGTCGCATTCCGCCGCGACGAGCAGCACGCGCTCTGCCGTGCGCAGCCAGAGCAGCGCGCGAATCATCGCCTCCGCTCCGCCGGAGAAGGTCACCCGTGCGTCGGAGGTATCCAGCACCTCAATGTCAAGGTCTCGTAGCTGCCGGGTCACCAGCGACTCGAGGCCGAGTTTGCAGGTTGCGATCCATTTCATTCCTTCTCCTCCGGTGCGCCGACAAACGGCTGCAGCTTTGTGATTGCGTTCTTCAGCCGTGGCTTGGTCACGCGGTAGATTTCACCGATCTCTTCTTCCGTTACGGTCTCCCCGCAGTTCTTGCGCCCGAGGTATTCGAGCGCTGCGGCAAACGACACTTCCTGCGCCGCGGAAATGCGCGGGAACTTCCGGTTCAAGCTCTCCACGTAACGGCGGAAGATGTTCGCCGCCTCGGTTGCGCATTCTTCACGGCAATTGCCGAGCATATACTGCATCAGTAGCTGCATTACGCTTTCGTAGGACGGCGGCATCTTATAGTCTAGGTCGAGCAGGTTCACTCGCCCGCTGATCCAGCGCCCGTTCAGATATGCCTGATACGGTTCCTTCGCGTTCAGGTGCTTGAGCATGCCGAACACCGCGCGCTTCAGCTCATCCGGCTGATCGGTGCGCAGCAGAAACTCGCGCAGAATCCGCTCGGAAATCTTGTCCCCAAAGGTGAACACGAGCGAGAGCATGCTCTTCTTTACGCGCATGTCCGACAGCGTCGTCGCCCAGACCAGCAGATCGCGAAAGCCGGTATCCTCCGTCCACGCGTGATACAGCTCCTCGTGCGGCTGCGCGAGCTGGCGGTTGATGTGGTTCAGCCTCCGGAACGCTTCGCCAAACGGCACCTGATAGGGAATGATCCAACGCGCGGAAGTGCTCTTTTGCGAAGTCTCCGCGTGTTTGCATTGATTCAGGTAATACTTTGCCACCGTATCGTGCGGATCAATGCGTAGCAGCTTTTGATAACACGCCTTCGCGCCTTCCGTGTCTCCGCGAAAATAGCGCGCATAACCGGTTTTGTGCAGCACGTTCTCGTCATACGGCAGCATTTGCAGCAGAATGGCGAGTGTTTTTTCCGCATCCTCATACTTTTCCAGATCAAGCTGCAACACGGCTACGCTATGCAGTTCTTCCGCTTCCAGCATGCGAATGTCCGGAAAGGCGTTCAGCCGCCGCTCCGCCGAAGCGCGATCCCCGCGCTCGAGATCCATCAGCGCAAGTGTGCTGTTGGCAATCACGTTGCCCGGCCGTTCGTCGAGCAGTTTCTGTGCGATCTGTTTCGCGTCGTCCATGCGATTTGCGCAGAAATATGCAATCGCGAGCTGTTCGCGTATCTTCACGGAGTCCGGTTTCTGGCCGATGCGGTGCTCCAGCTCCTCCACGGCGTAGGTGATATCTCCGCTTGCCAATAGCGAGCGCGCAAACCGGCAGACGGCGTTGTCCTCGTAATCGTCGTCCGTCTTGAGACCGGTCGCTTCGAACATCGCATCGTCGTCCTCGATAAGATCGAGAAAGTCCTCCGCGTCCGCGGCAAAGATGCCGTCCGGTTCCGCTTCGAGGTAGTCTTCCAGACTGTCCGCCGCGCTGTCGTAGTCCTGCAAACCAAAGTAGTTGCACGCAAGGCCAAAGTGGCACTCCGGCGGCGTTTCGTCGAGCGCGGCGTCGAGTAGATGCAAAATTGCATTGCTCTCTTCAAACCGCTGCATCTGGCTGAGGATTTCTGCCAGCGCAATCGAGATTTCCGGGTCCTCCGGCGCGCGCTCATATGCCTCGCGGTATTTTGCAATCGCCGCGATCAGATCGTTTCGTTCGAGCTCCTTCGCGCCGCGCTTCATATAAAACGTGGCGTTCTGGGAGAACGGAATCACTTTTCCTTCTTTACGCTTTGTCATGTTTTACCGTTGCGCTCTCCAGCAGTTGAGTCAGCTCTTCTTCGTCGAATTGGTACACCTTGTCGCAGAACCGGCAGCTGATCTCCGCGCCGTGATCCTGCTCAATCATATCGGTCATTTCCGCGCGCCCCAGCGAAATCAGCGCGCGTTCCACGCGTTCCCGCGTGCAGTCGCAAACGTACTTCGGCTCCCGCTCGCCAACGATTTCTAGGCCAAGCTCGCCAAAGACGCGTTGCAGAAACGCTTCCGGCGTTTCGCCCGCGTCCAACCGCTCGCTGAGCGTAGCAATCGTCTCACCGAGCGCTTGCAGACGGTCGATCACGTCCTCCGGACAGCCGGGCAGCGGCTCGGCAAACAGTCCCGCCGCCGCGCGCACGTTACCTGTGTTCGCGTCCTCGCGTACGCCGAGGTACACGAGTGCCGGGCGCTGCAAGCTCGCTGCATAATAGTTTGCAAAGTCAATTGCGATCTCGCCGGAAACGAGGTTGCAAAAACCGACATACGGTTCCTTGAGGCCGAGATCGCTCACCACGGAGAGTTTTCCGCTGTGGCCGACAAACCCGCCGACATCGAGCTTACCCTCCGGCGTTGGCGGCAGTTCCACGTCCCCGTTCATCACGGAACCCTTTACTTCAAGCCAACTGTTTCCGGTGCAGATCATGCTGCCCCCCGGACCATCGCCCTTGAAGATAGTCGAAACAAGGTCAAACTCGCCTTTCAGATCGGCGGACATGATGGCGGTCATCATAAGCTGCCGCCCAAGTGCAGCCGTCGCCACGCGGGAGAGGTTATGCACGCGCCGCGCTTCGCTAACCAGGTTTGTGCCGTCGATCAGGGCGGCGCGAACCATGCCGTCCGCAACCAGGCAGGAAATCAGCCGGTCGGTTCTCTTTTTTTGATAGATCAGGATATTATCGTTCATGAATGCTTGTTGCTCTTTCCTTTTCTCTTGTTTGGTTTTACTTACTTGTTCTTCTCATCTGCGGATGCTGTGTTATGCTTTTCGCGCGATGAATTGAATCCGCTCGCTGTTCGGATTCGGTTCCTGTTTGCCCGGCCATTCGTATACGCCTTCGATGCGGAATCCAGCATGTTCCAGCGCAGTTTTCAACTCTTCTGTTCGATAGGCACGTTGAATATGCCGTTCGTCAAAGCGTGTATACACGCCGTCCTGCGTCGTCAGAAAGAATGCGAGCTTCATTTCCAGCAGATGCGCGGTCGGGTCATATCGATTCCGCCAGAGGTAAGTGCAGCCCTTGGTGTCGTCCCCGTAGGTATGACCGCCAAGGATATGCTCCAGCTTATAGGCGGAGGAAACGTCAAACAGCAGCAGGCCGTCCGGTTTGAGCGTATTGTATGCGCTTGCGAGAAACGCCGTGAGGTCCTCGTCGCCCAGCAGATAGTTCACGCCGTCGCAGGCGCAGTTGATCGCGTCGACGGGCTTATGCAGCGTCAGTTCCCGCATATCCTGCTGCACAAACGGAATCTTTACCCCCGCCTTACGCGCCTTTTCCTGCGCAATGGCCAGCATCTCCGGCGAGCGGTCGCAGCCCGTAACCGAATAGCCTTCCTGCGCCAGTCGAATGGAAAACGTACCCGTCCCACAGGCGCAGTCCAGCACGGAAGAGCCGGGCAAAACGCCGTGTTTGGAGAGGAGGCCAACAAGGTAGCGCGCCCAGGCCGCATACGGAACGTCCTGCATCAGCAGGTCGTACACCGAGGCAAATTTTCCGTATTCTTCGGTCATGGCGCTCCTTTCCACAATAACACGTTTAGTTTTTTATTTTACATCAGATTTGGCAATCTGACAAATATATCCGGATTATATTATTTTCGTGGTTTGACAAACGGGCTTAGATTGATTAAAATCAGTCTAACTATAAGAAAGGTAGCGTTCTCTTCTTTATCGAGTCCGCTAACACGGTTACCATGAAACAGTACAAGATCGCAGTTGTCGGTGCCACGGGCATGGTCGGCAGAATGTTCCTCCGCGTACTGGAAGAGCGCAAGCTCCCGGTATCGGAATATTTCCTCTTCGCGTCTGCGCGTAGCGCGGGCACTACCGTCGAATTTATGGGGAAAAAACATACCGTCCGCGAATTGACCGAAACCGCATTCAAAGATCTTGGCGTGGATATTGCTCTGTTCTCCGCCGGCGGCGGCACCTCCAAGATCTTTGCGCCCATCGTCGCCGCATCCGGCGCGGTGGTCATTGATAACTCCAGCACCTGGCGCATGGACCCGGACGTCCCCCTTGTGGTGCCCGAGGTCAACGCGCATGCGATTCAGGAGTATAAAAAGAAAGGCATCATCGCAAACCCGAACTGCTCTACGATTCAGGCGATGGTTCCGCTCAAGCCGCTTTCCGACAAGTACGGCCTCAAGCGCGTGATCTACTCGACCTACCAGGCGGTCTCCGGCGCGGGCATGGGCGGTTACAGCGATCTAGAAAATGGGCTCAAGGGCGAAGCGCCCAAGAAATTCCCCCACCCGATCGCCGGAAACGTGCTGCCGCAGATCGACGTGTTCCTCGACACCGGCTACACGAAGGAAGAGCAGAAAATGGTCGACGAAACGCGTAAGATCCTCGGCCTGCCGAACCTTCGCGTAACGGCAACCACCGTCCGCGTGCCAGTGTTCCACGGGCACAGCGAGAGCATCAACGTAGAATTCGAAACGCCGTTTGAACTGGCGGACGTCCGCAATCTCTGGGAGCACACGGAAGGCCTCATCGTTCAGGACGACCCGGCCAGCGGCCTCTACCCCATGCCGATCAACGCCGCGGACACCGATCCCGTCTATGTCGGTCGTCTGCGCCGCGACTTCTCCGTGGAAAACGGAATCAACTTCTGGTGCGTTGCGGACAACATCCGCAAGGGCGCGGCGACCAACGCCGTACAGATTGCCCAGGAACTCATTCGTCAGTGGGAGGCATAAGATATGTCTATCTTTCGTGGCAGCGCCGTAGCGATCGTAACCCCTTTTCAAAAGGGCTCGATCGACTTTACGGCATTCACTAGACTGATCGAATTGCAGATTGCAAACCGAACGGATGCAATCGTCTGCGCGGCAACCACCGGTGAGAGCGCGACGCTCTCGCTCGACGAGCGGCTGAGTGTCATTCAGTTCGTTGTCGAGCGCGTCAACGGGCGTGTTCCGGTCATTGCCAGCACGGGCGGCAACAACACCGAAGAGGTCGTTGCCAACAGCAAGTCCGCAGAAGCAATCGGCGTGGACGGCCTGCTCGTCGTAACGCCCTACTACAACAAAACGACCCAGCAGGGCCTCGTTCGGCACTACTTTACCGTTGCGGACGCGGTCGACACCCCCATTCTCGTGTACAATGTTCCGTCCCGCACGGGGCTGAACGTGCTGCCGCAGACCATGGCGGAACTCTGCACGCATAAAAACATCGTCGGCACCAAAGAGGCCAGCGGCAACATCGAGCAAATTGTCAACATCGCGGCGCTCTGCCCGCAGTGCGACATCTACTCCGGCAACGACGATCACGTGCTCCCCGTGCTCAGCATTGGCGGCAAAGGCGTTATTTCGACCATTGCCAACATCGTACCCGGCGAGATGCACGCGCTCTGCGAAGCGTTCTTCAAAGGCGATCTCAAACTTGCGCGCGAATTGCAGCTGCAACTCATTCCGATCTGGAAAGCCGCGTTCTGCGAGGTCAACCCGATTCCGCTCAAAGCGATGATGGGTCTCATGCAGCTCTGCGAGCCGGACGTGCGGCTTCCGCTCGTGCCCCCCACCCCCGCGAGCATGCGCCTGATTGAGGAGACGCTCAAGGGCTACGAACTGATTTAACGAACCCACACTACATCGGAGGACTGATATGATTTCTGTTATCATCAACGGAATCTGCGGTCAGATGGGACGCGCCGTGTATGCAGCTGTTCAAGCGCAGAGCGGCGCTTTTTCTGCCGTAGCCGGCGTCGATCCCACCGACTGCAGCGCTTCGTTTGCCTGCCCCGTTTACCGCAAGCTGGAGGACATTCAGGAGCAGGCGGACGTATTGATCGACTTTTCGATTCCCGCAACCACGCCGGACATTCTTCGCTTCGCGCTGGAGCGCAAGATGCCCGCCGTGATCGGCACCACCGGTCTTGGCGAGCGCGAACTCAAGCTCATTCGTTCCGCGAGCGATCAGATTCCCGTGTTTCAAACGGGTAACATGTCGCTTGGCGTCAATTTGCAGCTCGAGCTCATTCAGCTCGCCGCTTCGACGCTCGGAACAAATTTCGACGTGGAGATCATCGAAACGCACCACCGCAAAAAGGTGGACAGCCCCAGCGGAACGGCGCTGATGCTGGCCAACGCGATTGCCTCCATCTCGCCGGAGGAGGAAGAATTCGTCTACGGACGTCACGAGAAGAATAAGCGCCGCACCGATACCGAAATCGGTATCCATTCCGTCCGCGGCGGCACCGTAGTCGGCGAACACCAGGTGCAGTTCATTGGCAACGACGAGATTCTGGAGATCAACCATCGGGCGTTTAGCAAGCAGGTCTTCGCGCAGGGCGCGCTCCGCGCCGCGAAGTTCCTCGTTGGCAAACAAAACGGGCTTTATAACATGAAGAACGTCGTGAGCGAGCACGACGCGGCATCCCGCCTCATCTCGCTGGAAGATCAAGCAGTAGTCGTCGTTCGCTCATTTGCCAAGGAGGACGCGTTTGCTTCCCGCGTGTTCGACGCAATTGCCGAGCGCGGCGTATTCGTCGACATGATCGCCTGCTCCGAGCCGGACGAACAAAGCCTGAGCATCGGTTTCTCCCTCAACGAAACCGACCTGACGGAAGCGATGAACGCGCTCAACGAGCTTACTCGAAACGGCTATGGCTGCACCATTCGCGCGCGCGGCGACCTGACCAAGTTCACGCTCGAAGGCCGGGGCATGGCGCTGCAACACGGCGTTGCATCACAGCTCTTCTCCGTTCTTCGCAAAGCGGGTATTCACGTCTGGCTGATTACGACAAGCGAAACGCGAATTGAATTCTGCGTGGATGCGGTCAACGCCATTCTCGCTTCCGACGAGATCAAACAGCAATTCAAAATCGGCTAACGAACGCATACGCAAAAGGCGCTTCCGCAACGGAAGCGCCTTGTTTGTTTGTTTGTCTGGAAGCGCCTTGTTTGTTTGATTGGAAGCGCCTTGTTTGTTTTCGAGTTACTTGCCTTCTTTTCGGAGCCGCTGCTCCTCGTGATGGATCAGGCGTTGAATGTTCTCGATATGCCGAATGTAAACGATCAGCGCGAGCAGCGCAGCGAGAATCACGAGCGGCAGATCGCTGAGCCGGAAGACCAGCGTCGCGACAAAAAACAGCAGAATCGCCGCGAGCGACATGAGCGACATCTTCTTGTTGACGGCGAGAATCGCGCCCCCAACGGCCAGCGCCAGCAGCGCGCCGAGCGGAAATGTCCAGATGGCGACGCTGTAGGAAGACGCAACACCCTTTCCGCCGCGAAAGCCCGCAAACACCGGCCAGCAGTGGCCAACCACGACGAACAATCCGGCGATGTACCCGCCGATTGTTCCGCAGACCAGCTGCCCCGCCAGTACGCCGAGAAACGCCTTTAAGAAGTCGCCCGCAAACGTGATTGCCCCCGGGCCGTAGCCAAACACGCGAACCATATTCGTGCTGCCCGCGTTGCCGCTGCCGTACTTACGCACATCGTCGTGATAATACGCGTGGCTGACGATAATTGCGGTTTGCAGGTTGCCCAGCAGATACCCCGCGAGCACACAAACCAGAGCTGTCCAAAGTTGGAGCGTCCAAAAACCGGTGAAAAATGTCATTCCTCGTTGTCCTTCTTTCGATTGCGGAAGAACAGTCGAATCGGTGTGCCTTCGAAGCCGAAGGATTTGCGAAAGTAGTTCTCCAGATACCGTTCATAGGAAAAGTGCAGCAGTTCTGCGTCGTTGACGAAGATGATGAACGTCGGCGGCTGCACGGAAGCCTGCGTCGCGTATAAAATCTTGAGCACACGCCCCTTGTCGGAGGGCGGCTCGTTCATCTGCACCGCCTCGCTGACAATGTCGTTGAGCTGTCCGGTTGGAACACGGCGACGGCTCTGTTCGTAGGCGGAGTCCACCGCATCCAGCACTTTATTGACGCGCTGTCCGTTCTTGGCGGAGATGAAAAGCATCTCTACATAACTCATAAAGGACAGGTCGGTGCCGAGATCCTTTTTAAAGCGGTTCATCGTGTGGGTGTCTTTTTCGATTAAATCCCACTTGTTCACGATGAGCACGCTCGCCTTGCCTTCCTCATGTGCATAGCCCGCAATGCGGACGTCCTGCTCACTCAGGCCCTGACTTGCGTCGCAGACAATCAGCACCACGTCCGCGCGGCGAATTGCCGAAAGCGAACGGATGACGCTGTAGCGCTCAATGCTCTCGTCCTCCACGCTGCGCTTGCGGCGGATGCCCGCGGTGTCCACGATGGTGTACTGCCGACCATTTCTGGTAAACGGCGTGTCGATGGAATCCCGCGTGGTGCCCGGAATGTCGCTGACGATGGTGCGCTCCTCGCCGAGCAGCACGTTGACGAGACTGGATTTGCCGACGTTCGGCTTGCCGACGACCGCAATGTTGATGCGCTCGGTTTCGTCCTCTTCGATGTCCTTCGGAAAATCGCGAACGACTTCGTCTAATAGATCGCCCAATCCAAGACCCTGCGCCGAAGAGATCGTAATCGGATCGCCAAGTCCCAGCGAATAGAACTCGTACATCGACTCTTCAAACTTCGCAGAGTCCACCTTGTTCACGGCGAGCACAACGGGCTTGCTGGAGCGGCGGAGCAGCTCCGCAACGTCCATGTCCGCGCTCGTCATCCCTTCGCGTCCGTCGACGAGAAAGATGATGACGTCGGCCGTTTCAATCGCGAGCTCTGCCTGACGACGCATCTGCTGCGCAATGATGTCCTCGTTTGCGGGTTCAATTCCGCCCGTATCAATCAGCGTGAACGAGTAGTTCAGCCAATCCGCGTCCTGATAGATACGGTCGCGGGTCACGCCCGGTGTATCTTCGACAATCGCGACGCGCCGCCCGATCAGGCGGTTGAAGAGCGTCGATTTTCCGACGTTCGGGCGACCAACGATTGCCACCAAAGGTTTGTTCATGTACTTCTCCCAACCGATTCCGTTTGATCGAAATCCGTCAAACGGTTCTTTTCACTATTCCGAATAAATAATCTCCACGAGGTCTTCGCCGGAGGTGACCGGAATGATTCTGGTGTTCAGCGCGGCTTCCGCTTCTTCCCTCGTCACCCCGTCCAAGAAAACCTCTTCATCCGCCTTGAGCATTGCCCGCGGAATCAACAATGCGCGACCAAAGTCTTCGCCCTTGAGCTGATCGATTAAGTCTCCGCCGGTGACGAGTCCCCCAACGGTGACGTTCTCGCCGAAGTACCGGTTTCGAATAGCGCGCGTTTCGATGGTGACTCCATAGGGAACCAGCTTTTGGTAGGACTCCCGAAAGAACGGTTCCGCGGACACGCCGCCCGCCATGAAAAAGTGCTTCGGTTCCGGCAGCGGAGAACGACCTACTAGCGCATCCAGCATCTCGCCTTCGAACAGGCGCAATAGTCCAACGCCGTTTTCAATCTGAGCGAAATCCTCGTAGTCCTCGTATGGTGGCAAGGTTCGCCCGGTCATCGTGTACCACTCGTCCGCCAAAAAAACAAACCGCGTGCAGTGCTTCTTCCAAATCTGCTGCTGCAAGGCTTCTATCTCGTCGATTACGGTGTTTGCTTCTTCCTTGGTGAACACACGCAGTGGATAGAGTCCTTCGCGATAGCGCGTCAGCCCGACGGGCACAACCGCCAGCGACTGCGCATAGGGATAGAGCGCAAGCATGTCCGCAATCGAGCGGCGAAGCACATCCCCGTCGTTGATACCCGGGCAGAGCACGATCTGCAGGTGGAACGTCAGTTCCGCTTCCGCGAGTCGTTTGAGCTGATCGACAATGTTCCCCGCGTTCGGATTTCTCATCATTTCGCGGCGGACAGCGGGATCGCTCGCATGCAGCGAAACATACAGTGGGCTAACGCGGCGGCGGATGATACGATCCAGCTCGCGTTCGTCCAGATTCGTCAAGGTCACGTAGTTCCCCATGATGAACGACATGCGCCAGTCGTCGTCCTTTACGTGCAGGCTCGATCGACCGCCCTTTGGCATCTGGTCGATAAAGCAGAACACGCAGTGGTTCTTGCAGGTGCGCATCGCGCTCATCAGGCTCGTTGCAAACGACAATCCAAGCGGTTCGTAGTCGTCCTTTTCGAGCGTTATGGTTTCCCGCTCGCCGCTCTTCTTTTGAATTTCGAGCGTCAGGTGTTCGGCGGCGGTCAAACCCTCATAGTCGATTAAATCGACCACCGGTTCGCCGTTGATGGAAAGCAGCGTGTCACCGGATTGTATGCCAACTTGCTCCGCCGGAGAACCGGGGAGCACGTCGCTGACAATCTGTTGTGGAACACGCATATTTTCCATAATTTCATTATACCATCCGCGCCGGAAAAAGCCAAACGCCGCAGCGTTACAGCATTTACGCAGCAACCGTTTGATTCTACCGGAAAGCGGACGAGGAATCAACCGATGTTATGCTATAATACAGGTATATTTTCAACTATTTCACAAGATGGAGCGTAAATATTGATGGAAAATCGTCTTCTCGATTTTTTACTGCGCGCAAAGCGAAGCACCTATGCAGCAAAAGCGGCCGAATGCGCGCCTTCGCGCCCAAACTCGCACGATCTGTCGTATGTCGAAGGCGACTTTCTGTATCTCGACACTTATCTGGGCGGCGAGCGCTTCTCCGGCGAGGAGGCTGTTTGGTTGAACGGAAAACCCATATGGGCAATGAACTATTCCGGTCGCGTATTGGATGGTCGGTTCAACGGCGACTTTCTCAAGCACGCGTTGCTGCTGGTTCCTACCGAGCGTCCCTATCGCGGGCCGGAGATGTATCAGGAGGGCAATCTGTCGTACGCCTGCCAGGTGACCGGCTCGCCGGACTGGTATCAGGGATACGAGGAGATTCGTTTTGAGGATGCGCTCGTCTACGAATGCTTCTTCCACGGCGGGTCCGTATTATAACATAATATACGATTTTGTTTGGAACATAATTACCCGTTTGTAACCCATCAGCGATCGGAATTTCCGGTGGCTTTTCTTGCGCACCCCCTTTCTATTTGATACAGTAATATCGATATCGAACCGTTTCAGCTTACAACTTCATAGACGAAAGCGAGGAGCATCCATGTTGAAAAAAGACGCATTCGTGCAACAGCTCGTCGACAACTACGGCAACTGGGTCTGCGCCGCGGATAACTACAACCGCGCGGGCGGCTCGGCCGATATGACGAGCAATCTCTACCCCTACGACCACATGTTTTCCCCAATTCGCGTGAATTCCGTGACGATTAAAAACCGCCTCGTCATGGCGCCGATGGGCAACATCGACATGGCCGAGGAGACGGGGCGACCCAACGCAAAGATGCAGCAGTACTTCTTTGCGCGCGCAAAGGGCGGCGTCGGTCTCATCACGACAGGATTGATTCCAATCAGCCACGGAATCGATCATTCGATCACGGAACTGGGCAACCTGTCCTATTTTCCGCGCATCGACCGCAGCCGCACGGTGCTCTCCGGCTGGCGCGACCTCGCGCAGGGCTGCCACAACTATGGCGCGCGCATCTTTATTCAGCTCACGCCGGGATTGGGCCGCGTTGGCAATCCGCAGTGTCTGATTACGCAGCTCAAGTTCCCCGTTTCCGCCTCGCTGAATCCGAACTTCTACATTTCGGAAATTCCGTGCATGCCGCTCTCCGGCGGTGCGCTGCATAAGATCATCAAGAATGCCGGTCAGGCCACGGCGGACGCGAAGGCCTGCGGTCTCGACGGCGTGTATCTGCATGGCCACGAGGGGTATCTGCTCGAGCAGCTCACCAACCCCGCGTTCAACCGTCGCAAGCTCGGCAAGTACGCAGACTGGCAGCGCTTTGGCATTGACATCGTCAAGGAAATCCGCCATCGCGGCGGCCCGAAGTACCCCATTATGTACCGCATCGACCTCTCCCTCGCCCTCAACGAGACCTACGGCGAGGAAGGCATGAACGAAAAAGCGCTCCGAAAGTTCAAGAACGGCCGCTCGGTGGAGCAGACGCTCGACTATATGGTCAATCTCGTCAAGGCGGGCGTCGATATGTTCGACGTAGACCTCGGCTGCTACGATAACTGGTGGCTGCCGCATCCCCCGGCCGGAATGCCCGCGGGATGCTTCCTCGATGTCAGCAGGCTTGTTAAGGAGCGCTTCGAGGAGCTTAAGGTCGTCAGCAACGCGGGGCTTCCCGTTCCCGTGGTCGCCGTCGGCAAGCTGGGCTACCCCGACCTCGCCGAACAGGCGCTGCGCGACGAGAAATGCGACATGATCATGCTTGGTCGCCCGCTGCTCGCCGATCCGGAATGGCCGAACAAGGCATACGCGGGCAAGGTTTCCGCGATTCGCCCGTGCATCGGCTGCCAGGAAGGCTGCATCAACGAATTCGTGGACGGCGGACATCCGCAGTGCGCGGTCAACCCCCGCACCGGTTTTGAGGAGATTCTGCCGGAGGCGATCAGCCCCGCCGAAACGAAGAAGAAGATCGCCGTGGTCGGCGCTGGCCCCGCGGGCGTGCTCTTTGCAACGATGGCGGCACGTCGCGGCCACAAGGTTGACCTCTACGAGAAGACCGACCGCATCGGCGGCAAGATCGTGCCCGGAAGCGTACCGCGCATCAAGTACGACATTCGCAACTATCTGCTCTATCTGGAAGATGAGCTGAAGGCCGCCGAAAAGGCATATGACCTCGACGTGCACATGAACACCGAAGTCACCGCCGAGTCGCTCAAATCCAAGAAGTACGATGCGGTGGTCTACGCCATCGGCACCAAGAGCGGAACGCCGAAGTTCCCAGGGCTCGATCAGATCAAGCACGTGGAAGCGACCGACCTGCTCGTGAACGACGCGCTGCTCGGCGACGCGAAGAATATCGTGGTCGTCGGCGGCGGCGTGGTCGGCTGCGAAACGGCCTATTGGCTCGCCTATGAGAAGGATGACCGCAAGGTCAAGGTCGTCGAAATGCTGCCCTACTTCATGAAGGGCACCTGCACCGCCAACCGTGGGCACATCATCCACTACCTCAAGGATCAGGGCGTGGAGCTGCTCAACTGCGCAACGGTGAAGGAATTTGACGCAAAGCACGTGGTCATCGAACAGAACACGCACAAGAACGTGCCGAACCCCTACAACACCTGGGCGCCAATTCTGCCGGAGAACATTGAAAATCCGCTCGCGCCCAAGATGGGCAACGTACCCAAGCGCGTGGAGCTGGACGCCGATCTCGTTGTGCTCGCCATGGGTGGCAAGCCGGACGACGCGGCCTATCTCGAAGGACAGAAGCAGCATGTCGCGCCGGAGCTGTATAACATTGGCGACAGCTTCAACGCCGGACGCGTACTTGAAGCCTGCCGCGCGGCATACGCGCTGGCGACCCGCATCTAACACGAAGGAGGCGAACCCGATATGGCAATGTTGTTAACGCCCGAGCAGCAAGCACTGCTCAACGGCGAAAAGGGCGAAACCATGGCGAAGGTCGTAAAAACGCTCGTCATGTACGGCGAGACCTTCGGAGCCGAGAAAATGGTTCCCGTCACCGGCGGCTGCGGACATCTGGTCACGAGCTTCGGGCTTTCCGTGATGAAGCCCGTCTATGCGCTGATGGATCAGCTCATCGACAGCGGTGTGCTCTCCGGGCAGAAGTTCTCCGCCGATCCCCGCCCGCTGGATCCGAACGTGCCAAAGAACGTGTTGCAGGATCTGTTCTTCAAGGTGATGTATTCCAAGCAGGCGAGTTACGAAAAGCAGCTGCAAACGTTGGGTCTGCTCAACGAGGACTCGTTTACCTGCGCCTGCTACATGGACGAGGTTGGCAACAAGCCGAACAAGGGCGAAGTGCTGAGTTGGGCGGAAAGCAGCGCCGTGGTCTACGCAAACAGCGTGCTCGGCGCGCGCTGCAACCGCAACAGCGGCATACTGGAGCTCTTCGGCAGCATCGCAGGGTTCGTCCCCTACTTTGGGCTGCTCACCGATGAAGGACGCAAGGCGACCTGGATCGTCGAGATTAAGACGACCGGTAAGCCGGAGGCGCAGATTCTCGGCAGCGCCATCGGCATGAAGGTTATGGAAGACGTTCCCTACGTCAAGGGGCTCACGAGATTCATCGGCACCGAGCTCAACGACGATGCAACCGCCTACCTGAAGGACTTTGGCGCGGCGACGGCGAGCAACGGCGCGGTCGGGCTCTATCACATCGAAGGTCTGACGCCGGAAGCGGTCGAGCAGGGCGAGCGGCTGATTGCCAAGGACGCGAATATCTACGTCATTGACGATGCGGAGCTGGAGCGGGTCAAGCAAAGCTACCCGATCATGTGGAAGGACGTCAACGCGACCCCGAAGCTCTGCTTCGTCGGCTGCCCGCATCTCTCGCTCAAGCAGCTGCACGACTGGACGAACGCGCTTTCCGAAGCGCTCGCAAAGGAAGGCCGCAGCGGAGTAACGATCCCCACCGTGTTTACCTCGCCCGTCGCAGTGCAGCGCGAGTTTGAACAAACGCCGGACTACGCAAAGCTCAAGGACATGGGCGTAATTCTCTCCTACATCTGCCCGCTCATGTACATGAACAATCCCCTCTGCGGTAAGATGCCGGTGGTCACAAACTCCAACAAACTGCGCACCTATACGAGCGCGCGGTATCATACGGACGCGGAGATTCTGAGCATTCTCTCGAAGGGGGGCAACTGATATGGCAAAGACCTTTCAGGGGCGCGCGGTCGTCCCCGGCAACACCTCCGCAACGGCGCTGGTCTCCCGCAAGGGGTTCAACACGCTCGCGAGCTTTCAAAAGGCGCTGATGTTTAAGGACAAGGCCGCGAAGTGCTCCGATCAGAACAACCCGGACATCTACGAAAAGCCGATGCACGGCGCGGCGCTCTGCCTGCCGCAGACCATCGGCTCCACCACGGGCGGCATGGTGCTATTCTGTGCGGCGGCGCTCGGGCAGCAGCCCGCTTGCATACTCTTCAGCAAACCCATCGACTCGCTCGCCGCGGCGGGCGCGATCCTCGCGGACGTCTGGACGGACGTTTCCATGCCCGTGGTCGACACGCTGGGCGACGAGTTTCTCGCCGCCATGCAAACCGGCGCAAAGGTGACGGTCAAGGAAGATGGAACGGTCATCGTAGACTGACGCAAACGAGTTGCAAGAAGGAGCGGCTTACGCCGCTCCTTTTGTCTGTCCGAAAGTGTATTGCTTTCCCCTTATCTTGCATCCTCAATTGGAAACGTAATGCTCCAGTTCCCGTCGATCCGCGTTTTTGCGCTGTAAAAATCTCCAAAGAGCGAATACTGCTCCAACTCGCTTTGCGGCACATCGAAGACATAATCGATATAATCTGCCCGCTGCACGGCCTCTTCGTCCCCCACGGTGTATCCACCGCGATAAAGCATATCCGCATAGACTCGCTTTCCCTGTGCATCCGATATGTAGAGAAACGCGTGGTCGTCATACACCGATCGCCATGGAGTAAAGAGCTGAATGTGCAACTTGTCGTCGACATATCCAATTCCGCTCAGGTAAAACCCGCTTTCGGGTTCCATCTGGTCGTCCCCGGGCACAAGCACCGTTCCCTCATATGGGTCTGCCGATTCGGTTTGCACCGTTTCCGGAATCGCCGACCAATCTATTGAAATTGGTTTCGACAGCACTTCTTCTTTTCCGCAAAGGAGCGTTTTCAGTGAGAACGTAATCTTGCTGCCCAGAATTCGATCGTTTGGATTCATGCTGGACATCGAAAGTTGAAAGTATGCCGTCTTGGTCGCTTCGTCGTAACCGATCTGTTTGCAGGTGCCCGTGCTGTCAAAACCCGTATGGAATTCGTAGCTGTCGTAGAGGTCGAGCGAGTCATCCAGCCGGTTCTGCGTTGTATCGCAAACCGAGATGACCGCTTCCGCCGTTTCATCATGCACATAGGCTTCCACAACGGTTACTTCAATACCCTGATCGAGCGAGGAGCGCTGTACCGGCTTGAAGAGTTGTGCCATCTGCGGGGAAACCGCGTACAACAGTCTGTACGCTTGCGGCAAACCCGCCGCGAGCGCAGGCGTTGCGATCAGAAGACAAACCAAAAATGCCGCAAACACAACTGCCGTTTTCGCAAATGGTCTGTTTGCGCGCTTCGCATTCTGTGAACTCCTCGTTTCTTTGGCGACCCTCTGTCGAATGTTGTTTCGATGTTTGGCGTTATACACATACGATATCCGAATCATATCGTTTCTCCTTCCAACTGCTTTCGTAAGAACTGCTTTGCGCGAAACAGGCGATTCTCCACCTGTTTGACGGATAAGTCGACCGCAACAGCGATGTCTTTGGGCTTTTGCTGATAATAGTAGCGCCGCAAAAGAATCTCCTGATCCGGCTCGCCCAACGCGTGCACCGCCGCGAGAAGTTCACGCTGTAGTACGGCGTTCAGCGGCTGGTCGAATATGCCATTGCTAAACAATGCGAGTTCTTCCTTCAGCGATACGTCTCTGCTGCGGGCAATGCTGCGATAACGGTCAATTGCTTTGCATTTGGTTACGGTGCAGAGCCAGCTCTTCACACTTCCGCGCGAATCTGTAATCGCGTCAGCGTTTCGCCAAAGCTGGATAAACGCGTCCGCAACGCATTCCTCCATGTCCTCTGCGGTGCCGACGTTTCTCAGCACCGAGCGGGCAATGCTCCAGAGCAGGCGGGAATAGGCATCCATTGCCGCATCGAGTGCGCGCTCGTCCCCTGCCTGTAGCCCAAGGATCATCTGTTTCTCCGTCAAGATTGAACCTCCTGCTGTTTCTTTTGACCGGTCACTCTATTATACGTTTGAAACAATCGAATTACTTTTCTGAATTGGAAATTCTTATATATTCTCAATAAAAAAGAACACGGCATTCCCCGTGCTCTTTTTGCGTGTCTTTGGATGAATACATGCCGCCCAGCGTCCGATACTTTTTTTCTAAAAGTATTAAATAAAAAGAGAACGCGGATTGCTCCGCGT
>JAYFPQ010000066.1:0-3475 GCA_034927595.1 Christensenella sp. | reverse complement strand
CGTGCTGGGCGAAAACGCGGTCGTGGTTTCCACCTGCAAGGGCGCAGACCTCGTCGGCAAGCAATACATTCCGCTGTTTGAGCTGCCCGTCAACTTTGGCGGCAAAACCGGTTATCGCGTCGTTTCGGATGACTACGTTTCGCTCGAAGACGGCACCGGCGTCGTGCACATTGCTCCCGCGTTCGGCGAGGATGACGCCCGCGTGGGCAAGCGCTGGGAACTGCCGTTTCTACAGCTCGTCAACGCCAGCGGACACATGGTCGGCGGAACGCCCTGGGACGGCCTGTTCGTCAAGGACGCGGACAAGCCGATTCTCGAAGCGCTCAAGACGAGCGGAAAGCTCTTTGCCGCGCTGCCGTTTGAGCACAGTTACCCCTTCTGCTGGCGCTGCGACACGCCGCTGATCTACTACGCCAGAGAGAGCTGGTTCATCCAGATGACCGCGGTCAAGGACAAGCTGATCGCCTTCAACCGCAGCGTCAACTGGATTCCGGAGACGATTAAAGAAGGCCGCATGGGCAACTTCCTCGAAAACGTCATCGACTGGAGCGTCTCCCGCGAGCGTTACTGGGGCACGCCGCTGCCGGTCTGGATGTGCGAATGCGGGCATGTGCACGTCATCGGTTCCCGCGCGGAACTCATGGAGATGGGCAAGGACGTCCCCGCCGATCTGGAGCTTCATAAGCCCTACATCGACGAAATCACGCTCCCCTGCCCCAAGTGCGGAAAGACCATGCGCCGTGAGCCGGTCGTCATCGACTGCTGGTTCGATAGCGGAGCCATGCCGTTTGCGCAGTGGCACTATCCATTTGAACACAAGGAAGAGTTCGAGCGCCGTTACCCCGCGCAATTCATCAGCGAGGCAATCGACCAGACGCGCGGTTGGTTCTATTCGCTGCTCGCCATCTCGACCTGCCTCTTTGACGAGGCCGCGTTCCAGAACTGCATCGTCATGGGCCACGTGCAGGACATGGAAGGCCGCAAGATGAGCAAGCACCTTGGCAACGTCGTCGACCCGTGGACGGTGCTCGACGCGCAGGGCGCGGATGCGGTGCGCTGGTATTTCTACATTGGTTCCATGCCCTGGCTGCCCAGCCGCTTCTCGGCGGAGTCCGTCAGCGAGGCGCAGCGTAAGTTCATTGGCACGTTCTGGAACACCTATGCGTTCTACGTGCTCTATGCGGAGATCGACCAGTTCGACCCGACCAAATATAAGCTTGAGGACTGCCAGCTCTCCGAGATGGATCGCTGGGTGCTCTCGCGGCTCAACACGCTGGTCAAAACCGTGGACGGCCACCTCGACAAGCTGCGCATCACCGAGGGCGGGCGCGCGTTGCAGGCGTTTTCGGACGAACTCTCCAACTGGTACGTCCGCCGCTGCCGCGAACGCTATTGGGGCAGCGAAATGACGGAAGACAAAAAGGCCGCGTACATGACGCTCTACACCACGCTGTATACGCTGACCCTGCTCACCGCGCCGTTCCTGCCGTTTATGACGGAGGAAATCTACCAGAACATCGTTCGCAGCGTGGATTCAAACGCGCTGGAGAGCGTGCACTTCTGCGACTATCCCGCCGTGGACGAGGCCCGCATCGACGCGGATCTCGAGGCGAACATGGCGCGCGTGCTCGATATCGTTACCCTCGGACGCGCTGCGCGCAACGACGGCAACGTGAAGACCCGCCAGCCGCTCGCGCTGATGTACATTCAGGGCGAACCGCTCAGCGAGCGCTACACGCGCATCGTGACCGAGGAGCTCAACGTGAAAAAGGCGGAGTTCATTGCGGACGCTTCCGGGTTCCTGAGCTACGTGGTGAAACCCCAGCTCAAGACGCTCGGGCCGCGCTACGGCAAGATTCTGCCAAAGATCGGCGCACATCTGTCCCAACCGGGCGTCGGAAACGCGGTGGTCAAAGCGCACGCAGCTGGCAAGAACTACGAGGCGACGATTGAGGAAACCTATGTCGTGCTTGCGCCGGAGGACGTGCTCGTTTCGACCGGCAAGACGGACGGGTTCGTTGCCGCGACGGACAACGACCTGATCGTCGTGCTCGACACGAAGCTCACGACAGAGCTGATTGACGAAGGGTTCGTCCGCGAGCTCATCAGCAAGGTGCAGACCATGCGCAAGGAAGCGGGCTTTGAGGTCAGTGACCACATCGTGCTCTCCTACGCGGGCAGCCCGAAGATTGAGGAAATCTTCTCCCGCTTTGGCGCGGAGATCCTCGAAGAAACGCTGGGCGACAAGCTCGTTTCGGGCGCGCAGGGCTACACAAAGGAATGGGACGTCAACAAGGAGCCCGTTACCTTGGGCGTAGAAAAGAAATAACAATCGAAAGACGGCGGGCGGGTAACACCGCCCGTCTTTTTTATATTCGGTTTCTTTGCTTTCTTTTCTGAACCAGAAAGCGTATAATTATTCGAAATACGCATCCATTTTAATGGATTATGCTGGTTAGCATAAATGGAAAGGACTCCCTCTCATGCTTGGAACCATCGTCAACGCCGCGGCCGTCCTCGTTGGAGGCACGCTTGGCCTGCTGCTGAAAAAAGGAATCCCGGAGCGCGTCTCAAGCGGCATTATGCAAGGGCTCGGGCTCATCGTCATCTACATTGGCATCAGCGGCATGCTCAAAGGTCAGAATATCCTGATCGCGACGATCTCGATTGTGATCGGCGGGGCGATTGGCATGATTCTCGACTTCGACGGGCGGTTCAACCGCTTTGTCGGTAACATGGAGCAAAAGTTCGCGAAATCCGAGTCGGGTTCTTCGCGTTTGAGCGAAGGGTTCATCACGGCGACGCTGCTGTATTGCGTCGGCGCGATGGCGGTCGTCGGCTCGCTTAATAGTGGGCTCACCGGCAATCACGAGGTGCTGTTTACGAAGAGCATTCTCGACGGCGTCAGCGCGGTGATCTTTGCCAGCACGCTAGGCGCTGGGGTGCTGCTCGCCGCGATTCCGCTGTTTCTCTATCAGGGGGCGATTACGCTGCTTGCGCAGACGCTCGCGCCCGTGCTCAGTGACGCGGCGGTCGCCGAGATGACCTGCGTGGGGTCGCTGTTGATCCTCGCAATCGGGTTGAATCTTTTGAAAGTAACCAAGATCAAGGTCATGGACTTCATCCTCGCAATCTTCATTCCAATTGGGCTGGTATTGTTTATGTAGGTTCTTCTCTTATAAAAGTCTTATACACGAAAAAGAGAGGCTCGCAATTGCGAGCCTCTCTTTTATGTCTCTCTCGTTTACGCGATGACTTCGGCGACGACGCCGAGCAACCAAGCGGCCTTTCTTTTCTTTTAAAAAAGAAAGGTCATACAAAAAAGAGGTTCCTTGCGGAACCTCTTTTGCGTGACTCTCGTTTACGCGATGACTTCGGTGACGACGCCGGAGGCAACCGTGCGGCCGCCTTCGCGAATGGCGAAGCGCAGACCCGGTTCGATTGCGATCGACGTGATCAGCTGAATCGTCATGTC
>JAYFPQ010000135.1:0-4060 GCA_034927595.1 Christensenella sp. | reverse complement strand
GGTCAATCCTGACACTTTGGCACTCGATGTGATCAAGAAAGTTGGTCCGCGCGGGAACTTTTTGGCACAGAAGCACACGGTCAAGAACTGGAAGAGCCAGCAGTCGGTAGCGGAACTCTTCGACCGAACGCCGGGAGATCTCTGGGAAGAGAACGGCAGCAAAACGGCGGCTGATCGCGCAACGGAAAAAGCGCGGCACCTTGCCGAGAACCATCAGTCAAAGCCGCTCGATCCGGCTGTTTTGAAGGGAATAAAGGATATTCTCGCCGAAGCAGAGGAAGAGCTGGGTTTGACCGGATGGAATGAGGAGTAAGCGCTATGCATCGATTCGAGGAAATTAAAACCAGTGTCATCGAGGGCGAAGAAGAGCTTGTCGTCGAATTGACGCAGAAGCTGCTGGATGCAGGCGAAAAACCGACGGATATCATTAAAAACGGGTTGATTGCAGGCATGGACGTTGTTGGGGTGCAGTTTAAGAACGGGGATGTTTTTATCCCCGAAGTGCTGCTCTCCGCATCGGCAATGAACGCCGGCATCGCACTGCTAAAACCGATGCTGGTAGAAGGCGACATTCCTTCACGAGGGAAAATCGTGATTGGAACGGTTCAGGGCGATCTACACAACATCGGCAAGAGCCTTGTGGCCATGATGCTGGAAAGCAAAGGGTACACGATATTCGACGTTGGTTGCGATGTTACGCCAGAGACTTTTGTCCGTGTCGCTCAAGAAGAGAAAGCGGACATCCTGGCAATGTCATCGCTCCTGACGACCTCGATGATGGGTATGAAGACGACTATCGATCTGGCAAAGGCGGAGGGCCTTCAATCGAAAGTCATCGTTGGTGGCGCTCCCGTGAGTCAGTCTTACGCGGACTCCATCGGCGCAGACGGCTACTCGGTGGATGCTGCGACAGCAGTTGACCTTTGCGATCGGCTCCTAGGGCACGCATAACCAACTCGATTACAGACCAAATTGCGACTCCGGGGCAGATTCGCTCTGCTCCGGAGCCAAATCGGAACGGGTGAGACTCATTCTGGGAGAGTAATTGCCATTTACCAGTGCCACGAACGGCAAGAGAAGCGGGGCTGGAAGCAATGTGATGTTTGATGTGCCCCCAAAGAGCAGTCCACATGGAATGAGAAAAATCGATGTTCAGACGGCTTCGGAGCCTAATTTCCGGACAACTCCAGCCGGTGTCAGATATGAAGTTGCGCTGTGTGGTCGGAACATGTTGTAGTTCCTTCGCCAGCGCTTTACTTTGCCTCGGGTGTCTCTATAGGCATATAACATTTCATGTTTAGATGCTCGTTTCAAGAACTAACATTATGGACCCGGTGTTTATTTGATACGAATCTCCTATCTCAACAAATATTAATAAACAACAGCTGTAGGGCTTAACCCGTTCCTATGCCTGATTTGAGCCCTCAAGTAACGCAAAAACCGCCCGAATCGGGCGGTTTTTAACTGGTTGCGGGGGATGGACTTGAACCAACGACCTCCGGGTTATGAGCGTGTATTTATGCGTATTATATTTATTATTATACAATGATAATCGAATGTAATCTCCGATCTTTGCGGATAATCAAAAATGTATTTTTGACGATTATCAACGATTATAAGCTATTATGGATGGAAATAAACATCAAATAAACATCAGGGAGTAGGTTTAATATTCACATTATTATTAAAACAATAGGATGGTTCAAGCCCAACAAAGGGTGGTGGCTAAACCTGCACGAAGTAATACAATCGCACAATTCGAAGAGGTAGGCAACCGCCGATAATAAATCAAGAAATCGGTATGAGGCAACCGTGTACCAGTAAGCGCGGGTTGTCGGCATTTGTATAGGTCGAGCAAGTTACGAGAGCTAGCGACGGATTATCCGTGTTCACGGTTGTATCCGACTGCCAGTAGGACTGCTCAACAGCTTTATTCAAATAGCGCTGAAAAGCGTTTTTACTTTCGAAACAGGTCTCGAAATACTTATCCTCGCTGTGCACCGTTCTGCAGGCAAAAATCTCGACACGGTAGTTTTGCTCCGGCGTTAGTAGATACATCGTCGGGTGCTCGTCGCAGTAAGACTGTTCGGCATATTGCGGAACCGAGCCGAACATAGAGTCGTCCTTCATGCGATGGCCGTATATAATGTGGTTTTCGTCGTTTGCAACGATGTTGTTTCGACAGTCCAGAAACAGTGCGCCGGATTCGCTCTTTCTTCGATTAAAATCGCGCGTAAGATAGTACTCGTTGTCCTTTGCTTGGACGATTGGATAGTTGATTGGCGTTCCTTCGCAATACAGCCAGGCGACAATGTCGCGGTTGATTCGTTCTAGCGAATCCCAGTCCACTTCGATTGGTACTTCCGAAGGCATTACTATTTTCGCTGCGCTCGCTGGGACATTCGGAACGGGGGAAGCCGTTGACAGCGCAATTTCATTGATTTGACGGTAATTGTTTTCACTTTCCCGATAGGACCTCAGGATGCGTACGAATTTATAGATCGAAAAGAGCAGCACGGCGGACAGTAAAAAGAATGACAGCCATATAACCCTTTTTATAAGCACTTGTTTGTTGACGCGAAAGCACTTCTTTTTTTTCATGTTCTATAGACGAGGCGCACGCCGTTTGATAAGGATCACAACGATGATCGTCAGCCCCGCCAGCGCCAGAATACCAGAGCCGAACCAGAGCCACGGCTGAGCGGCGTCCCTTGTAGTTGGAATCACTGCTTGTTCAATGACGTGCAGCGTAGCGGGATCGCTCGTTGCGCTGCCGGTTGCGTTGCTCACGATGCTGCGATACCGGTACCCATCGTTTGAAAGCGCAACTGCCGCGGTGGTGTAACTGGCGCCGGTTGCACCGGAGATATCGCTCCACCCGCTGCCCCGGTCAATCTGCCACCGATAGGAAAACGGCGCTGCTCCAACTGCCTTTACGGAAAACGATGCGGTTTTTCCGACGACAGCGGTCTTGTCTGAGGGCTGCGCGGAGATGACCGGTGCGTCGGACCATTCGGCATAAAGAACGGTGTCTGCAGTCATCGTAAAGCTGCTGTTATATGCGTAGCTGCTGCCCGCACCATCGCTTTGCGTATTCCAGGCGACCTGGGAATAGCCGTCCTTCGTATAACCGCCACTGCTCGCGACGGTTGCGGACGTATTAGCCTGCTGCGTGACCGAACCGGGCGTTGTGCCGCCGATCCCGCCGTTGGCATCGTACGAAAGAGTTACCAGCCATAACCATGCGCCGAAGTCGCCGGACCACGGAACGGACACGCCGTGCTGGATATCTCCCGTTGTGGTATTGTTCAGATTTAGATGCGAATGATTAATGGTGGTCGGTGTAACGGAACTATCGTTTTTGAGGAATACCGCAGCGTTGCCGGAGATGCTTAGGCTCCCGCCGGATCCGGCGGCGCCTGCTCCGATATCCTGTGCGCCGCTGCCTCCTGTTGCAAACACCGTGCCGCCGCCGATCGAAAGCGCGTAGGCAGTGCTTCCGGAACCGCCGCCGATGCCTGCACCGCCGGTTCCTCCCCTGGCGGTCAGCGTACCAGTTCCGCCGATGGCGAGCGTGCCGACACCTGCGGTGCCGTTTTTCTGCAGGCCCGCACAATTTGCGCCGCTGATGAGCGTATTATCTCCGGAAAGCGTGATGTTCACATTGCCGCCGGAATTGTCAGCAATCCTGAACGCACACGCATCGGAGGTTCCGCTCGCGTCGATGGATACGTCGCTGAGCGTAAGACTTGCGTTCACACCTGATGATACAATAATGGTGTCGGCGGTCGTCGCACCGGGCGTCGCCATGGAAATGGTCATTGCTGTGCCGGTGAGAATCGTCAGCACGCCATTGGACAAATCATAGGAATAATCCGTTCCATACGTTCCCCCTGTAACGATCAGTTCGGGGGCCAGTGCGTCCGACTGGAAATAGCGATATGTTTCATCGTAAGCATACACGCTGGGCGCGTAAATCGGATTACCCGTGCTAGGTGTTAGCGTAAGTGGCATCGTTTCGCCGAAAAATGCGTTGATGGCCGTACCCGTCGCAGGGGCA
>JAYFPQ010000134.1:0-16173 GCA_034927595.1 Christensenella sp. | reverse complement strand
ACCGCATATTAAATCAATCCTCCAATCTGGTACACCGCGAACGCAACCACCCAGGCAATCACGCACTGCATAATCACAACCCCAACCGTCGCGATCCCGGACTTGAGCTCCTTGTTCAGCGTTGCCACCGCAGCGACGCAGGGCGTATACAGCAGCGTAAAGAGCAGAAAACTCACGGCGGACAGCGCGTTAAACATGCCGGGCAGCGCCAAATGCAGGCTGGAGACGCCCGTGCCAAGCAGCACGGAGAGCGTGCTGACCACTGCCTCCTTGGCGACAAAGCCGGAGATGAGCGAGGTCGCGATTCGCCAATCGCCAAAACCCAGCGGTGTAAAGACCGGCGCAATCAGCCGCCCGACCATCGCGAGCAGGCTATCCGCGCTCTGCGAAACGACGTTGAGCCGCGTGTCGAACGTCTGCAAAAACCAGATTACGATGCTCGCCAGCAGGATGATCGTAAACGCGCGCTCCAGAAAATCCTTCGCCTTTTCCCAGAGCAGCAGCACGACGTTCTTGGGCGACGGCATGCGATAGTTCGGCAGTTCCATCACGAACGGCACCGGCTGCCCGCGAAACGCGGTGCCCTTGAGAATCAGCGCGACGAGTATCGCCAGCACGATGCCGGAAAAGTACAGCCCGATCATCACGAGCGCCTGATACTTCGCGAAGAACGCCGCGCAGAACACCGCGTAGATCGGAATCTTTGCCGAGCAACTCATAAACGGCGTCAGCAGAATCGTCATCTTTCGGTCGCGGTCCGAGGCGAGCGTCCGCGTCGCCATGATCGCGGGAACCGAGCAGCCAAAGCCAATCAGCATCGGCACGAAACTGCGGCCGGAAAGGCCGATCTTGCGTAGCAGCCGGTCCATCACGAACGCAACGCGCGCCATGTACCCCGTGTCCTCCAAGATGGATAGAAAGAAGAACAGCGTTACCACGATAGGCAGAAAGCTCAGCACGCTGCCGACCCCAGCGAACACGCCGTCGATGATCAGGCTCTGCACGACAGGGTTGATGCCGTAGGCCGTCAGCCCAGAATCGATCAGCGAAGTCAGCGCGTCGATGCCCGCGGTCAACAGGGTGGACAGCGAGGAGCCAATCACATTAAACGTCAGCCAAAACACGAGGAACATGACCCCGAAAAACACGGGCAGCGCGGTATATTTTCCCGTGAGAATCTTATCGATGTTGACGCTGCGGCGGTGCTCCCGGCTCTCGTGGCACTTGACCACCGCCTCGGCCACCACGTTTTCAATGAACGTATAGCGCATGTTCGCGAGCGCTTCGTTGCGGTCAAAGCCGGTTTCGTGCTCCATCTCGAGCACGCTGTGCTCAATGAGTTCCAGCTCGTTCTGATCCAGCTCGAGCCGCTCTGCAAGGCTCTCGTCGCCCTCTATCAGCTTGGTTGCACAGAAACGCGCGGCGACACCAATGTTGCGCGCATGGTCCTCAATCACGTGCGCGACGGAGTGGATGCAGCGGTGCACCGCCCCGTCCGGACAGAAGTCTTCAACGCTGGGCAGCACGCGCTTCTTCACCGTCTGCACCGCCTGACCGATCAGCTCCGAAACGCCCTCGTTCTTCGCGGCCGCGATGTGAACAACCGGTACGCCGAGCAGTTCACTGAGCAGCTTTACGTTGATGGCGCCGCCGTTAACGCGCACCTCGTCCATCATATTCAACGCAACCACCGTGGGGATGCGCAGCTCCAGCAGTTGCAGCGTCAGATAGAGATTCCGCTCAATGTTCGTTGCGTCGACGATGTTGATGATGCCGTCCGGTTTGCCGTCCAGAATGAAATCGCGCGAAACGATCTCCTCCTGCGTGTAAGGGCGAATGGAGTAGATGCCCGGCAGGTCGACGACCGACGCATCCTTAACGCCCTTGATCTCGCCGGACTTTTGCTCAACCGTTACCCCCGGAAAGTTTCCGACATGCTGATTGGACCCCGTAAGCGCATTGAACAGCGTCGTCTTTCCTGAGTTCTGATTGCCTGCAAGCGCAAATACCATCGTTTTGATCTCCCTCCACCAGCGCGATGTTCCGCGCGTCGTCCTTTCGAAGCGTCAGTTCGTAGCCTCGAACACAAATCTCAATCGGGTCGCCCATCGGCGCGGTCTTGATCAGCGTGATCCGCGTCCTCGGAATCAGCCCCATATTCAGCAGCCGCAGCCGCAGCGCCCCCGCGCCGCCAACGGCCTGAATCGTTGCGGATTGCCCGGTTTTTAACTCGTCCAGCGTCATAAATAATCCCCTAATCCCCGTCTGTTCTCTTGCGCAATGAGCGCTCATAGCATTTTTTCCGTCGAGTTAGTCTTTTCTAACTCGATATGAGTTTACAGCATCTAACTCGCGTTGTCAATCCCCTCCTTTCCGGTTTTTCCGTCGGGATTTGTTCTTGTAATTCCCTCCCTTGGGGTGTAGCATAGAAACCAGAAACGGAGGTGCAGCCATGCAGGTAAACGAGTCGATTGAAGATTATCTGGAGCAGATTTTGATTCAGCAGGAGAAGAACGGCTGCGCCCGCTCGGTGGACATCGCCACCAACCTGAAGGTCACCAAGGCCAGCGTCAGCCACGCAACGAAGCTCCTGCGGGAGAATTCTTATATTCATATGGACGATGACAAGAGCATTACGCTGACCGCCGAGGGGCGTAAGATTGCCGAGAGCATCTATCAACGGCATCTCGTGCTCGCGAAGTTTCTCATGCGGCTCGGCGTTGCCGAGGAAACCGCGTTTGCGGACGCCTGCCGCATGGAGCACGATATCTCCGCCGAAACGTTTGCCGCCATCTGCCGCCACGCGGAAAAGGGCTGGGAATAATTTCATTTTCCCCTTCGGGGACTGGAAACGCATGCAACAAAGCCATCCGGCAAAACGGATGGCTTGTTTTATGCTTTGTATTTGTTCAGGCAATCTTGGTTCGATCTTCTTAGAGCGCTCCGTAGGGAAAGACGTGTTCCGCCTTGGACTGAAACTCCTTCAGCGATTGAATCTTGCCGTTCTCGTGGAATTCGACGAGCGAAACGCCGTTGAACAGGCTCTCCTCGCCATCGTAAACGCAGCCAAACGTCCACTCGACGGCAAGTGAATTGCCCTGTCGAATGCTGCCGAGAATGTCCCAGCGGGTCACGCGGCCGCGTTTGTTCCAGTCCCGAAACCAGCGGACGATCTGGCTTAGCCCGCGATACTCCGGCCCGTAGCATTCGCTGTACACCGCGTCGGGCGCAAAGAATTCCTCGAGGCGGGATTCGTCCTGCGAAATCCACGCTTGAAAATAGGCTTCGATCAACCGTTCCGGTTCCATGTTCCCTTCCGATCTTTCACTTGAGAGCAAGCAAATGGCTTATCCCTGGAAATCGTCATCCCCGCCCTACCTACCTATTTTTTCAAAAATAGATAGAAAAACTCTTATCCTTGAAAATTGTCATCTCCGCCCAGCCTACCTATTTTTAAAAAATAGATAGAAAAACGCTTATCCTTGGAAATCGTCATCTCCGCCCAGCCTACCTATTTTCTTTAAAAAATAGATAGAAGAACTCTTATCCCTGGAAATCGTCATCTCCGCCGGGCGCAGCCGGTACCGGCGTCGTGGTGGGCGCGACCGGGGTGGTTGAAGCCATTGGCTCGCCGGTGTTGTCGTCCAGCCCGTCGCCGTTTGCATCCACCTGCGGCGCAACATACGGCAGTCCGGTGTTGTCGTCCAATCCGTCGCCGTCTGCGTCGACCGGCGGCAGGGTCGTTGTGTTACTGTCGCCCGCAACCTCAACCGGCGTGAGGGTCTTATAATCCGTCGTCGAATACACCGCGCCGCCCTTTGCCGAGAGGTAGAGCGTTCCGGTGTACCCGTTCGGGTCCGTAAACCGCGGCAGAATGCGCGAGAGCACGTCCATCTTGCTTTCCAGGTCGGTTGCCTGCCCAACGTGAATCCGGAGCCCGTTGCTCGCGTTCATCGTAATGGCAAGCGGCGTGGTCAGGTCGATGGACTTGATTGAGCCGGTCAGCGAGTACTGCTCCAACACGGCGATGAGCTGAACGAGCGTTGCCGTGGAGAAGTCGTTGCCCTCGCCCAGTCGCTGGCCGAGCTCATAACCGGTCATGCTCACGCCCGTGACCTGAATCAAATCCGAAATGTCCGTTCCGGCGGTCATGGAGAGCACGTAGCCGTTTTTATCGATGATAACCGTGCTGTCGAGGCCAATGATACCCGCGACCTCCTTGCGCTCGCTGACAATGATGCGAACGCGGCTCGGGAAGATATAGGTCACCGAATCCACCTGCAAATACGGGTTTTCGGAGATCTTCTCCTTTGCCCCGTCCAGATCGACCAGCAGCATGTGCGTGCCGAGTTTCAGGCCGGACTGTTGTACAATATAGTCCGTCGAAAACGCGTCGTTGCCCATGACGACGATATCCGACAGCAAAAAGCCAAAATACAGCGCAACGCCAACCGCAACCAACATGGCCAGCACAATCGCCAGATTGCCAAAAATCTTGACGAACAGCGCCATGTTCTTCTTTTTTCGCAGTTGTTTTTCAACGTATTCTTCGTGTTTTCGGGCGGCTTCGCGCGCGCGCGCCTTCTTCTCCGCCTCGTGCATGCGAATGGTTTCTTCGGTCTCGTTGATATGAATTCGCGCGGTCGTCGAGGAGCCGGTGTGAAAAATCCGCGTGCGCGTCGTTTGCGAGCGCTTCTTCGGGCGGACCTCCTCTTCGTCCTCGTCAAAATCGTCTTCTACGCCAAATAGGTTAATCGGTTTGCTTGGCTGCGCGCCGCGCGTGCGCTCCCGCCGCGCTGTTTCGCGTTCTTCCGGCGTGTAGCGCATGCGGATGGAATCCGTAACAACCTGCTCGCCATCGTCCCAGGTGAGCTTTGCGATGCTCTCCGCATCCTCTTCGTCGGAAAAGTCGAGATCCTCGTCGTCAAACAGATGCTTGAGCGGCGGCTCCGGCGGCTCGCCGTATTGCCGGTTTGCCAGCGCCGGATCGACCTCTTCCTCCGAGGGTACGGGTTCGAAGAAGTTGGACCAAAAGCCCTTCTTCTTCTCGCGATCGCGCTCGTTTCTCGGTTGTTTATCCTTGCTTTTTGCCATCGATACGCGGTTTTCCTATCTGTCTGTCCAATCGATTCAGCGTCATTCAGGCGGAAACTCCGCCGATTGTTCCAAGCGAATTTATGCCTTTGCGGGCGGGTGCAGCATCTTCTGCTGGTTGTTGTAGCGGGAAATGCTCAATAAAACGCCCATGGCCGCCAAGAAAATCATCATCGAGGAACCGCCCGCGCTGATGAACGGAAGTGCCTGTCCCGTCGTCGGCAGCAGCCCAGTGCAAACGCCGATGTTCACGAATACCTGCAAGCCGAAAACGACCGTGATGCCGCCGGCCAGCATGCTGCCAAACCGGTCGCGGCACTGCAGCGCAATTCGAATGCCGCGGTAAACGATAAAGCCGTAGGCAGCGAGCACGAGCAGTCCGCCAACAAGCCCCAGCTCTTCGCAGACAATTGCGAAGATAAAGTCCGACTCGCCATACGTCATATACAGCAGCTTCTGGCGGCTGTTGTTGAGACCTACGCCAAAGAGCCCGCCGGAACCGAGCGCGTAATAGGACTGAATCAGCTGATAACCGTCGCCCAGCGCGTCCTTCCATGGATCGACAAACGACGTGAGTCGCGCCATTCGGTAAGGCTCAATAACCGCGAGCAAAGCGAACAACGCGGCAAACACAACCGCGAGCAGGAGCATCTGCTTGGTGTCGCAGCCGCCGATGAACAGCAGCGAATACCCCATCAGGCCCATGATAACCGCCATGGACATATTCGGCTGCAACATAACGAGGCCGCAGATGACGCCGATGACCAGCAGCATCGGCAGCATGCCCTTTGTAAAGCTCTGCATGACCAGGTGCTTCTTCGCCATGAAGGAGCACATGTAGAGCATCATACCGAATTTTGCAATCTCGGACGGCTGAATACTCTGACCGCCGATGACGATCCAGCGTTTCGCGCCGTTCGTCTCCTGGCCGACGACCAGAACGGCGAGCAGCAGCGCGATGGAGACCAGAATCGCAATCAGCTTAAAGCGCTCCAGCTTTCGAAAATCAACATACGAAATCGCGAGCATCATCGGAAAACCGATGGCAAGATAGACCGCCTGTTTGCGGATGAAGTAATATCCGTCGTAGCCGACGGAAGCGGTGTTCTGCGCGTAGTAGTAGCTCGCCGAAAACACCATGACCAGTCCAAAAGCGCAAAGCAGGCCGATCATCAGCACAATCGGATAATCGATTCGCCCTACCTTACGTTTCTTTTTTGCCGGTGCACGTCGTTCCATGGCTTCTCCGTTGATAAGAATATTTATTGGGCGCAAGTTTCCCTTTGCGTCGCGCTCTGCGGCGTTCGAGATAAATGTGCATCGTGTATCATACCAGAACCGCCGCGCAAAACAAAGCGAATCGGATATTTGTTTTCAGATTCTTTCCAATATTCTGCGAATCGTTTCCGGTTTGCTACGTCCGTAAGCCCTCCGGCTTTCAACGAAAAAAGAAGGGCGCAACGCGCCCCTCTGCTATTTTGCCGTCTGTTCGCGCGTCCGTTAACCGCGCAGTACCTGCTCGCGGAACACGCGGTTCCAGCGCTCGCTCTCCTCCACCAACGGCGAGTGCGCGCTGTCTTCAAACCAGATCCATTCCTTTTTCGGCGCTTCCAGCGCGTCCAGCCACTGCTTGGCGAGTTCCGGCGGCGTATTGCTGTCGTGCCGACCAATCGTCAGGAAAACGGGTACGTCCAGCTTCTTCATGTCGCTCAAAAAGTCGCAGGCGACCACCTCGCGCCAGAGTTGGTGCATGTTGTAGAACTGCCCCATCGCATAGCGGTACAGGTCGGCGAGCGTGTATTCCGGCGAACGCAGAACGGGCAGCACGAGCGAGGAGATCAGCCCTTCCTTCTTGCCGTGCGCCGCGCCGCCGTATTTCGTCATCAGGTTTCGCTGCGTCATCAGATCGTCCAGCGAGGCATACATGCCCTGCTGCGGCCAGCCGATGCGCGCGAGATCCTTCAGCGCCTTCTCATCGTGGCGCTTCTTGGCCTCATTCAAAACAAACTCATAGGAAATCCGCTCGTTTTCCGCGCCGTTGGCGAGCTGGCCGATGCCGACATAGGCGGCGATCTTCTCCGGATACTTCGCGCAGAGCAGCACGCCGAGAAAGCTGCCATAGGAGTGCCCAACCACGTAGACCTTCTCCTGATGGAACCGCTCGCGCAAATAGTCCACGATAAGGCGCGCGTCCTCAACGCAGGTATCCATGTCCATCGTTTGCTTTGCCTGCGCGGAGGAGTAGCTCTTGCCCGCGCCACGCTGATCGAGGCAGACGATGGTGCATTCGTCCGTCAACGGTGCCTGATCCACCAGTACGGAATGCCGGTTGCAGGCGCCCGGGCCGCCATGCAGAAACAGCACCACGGGGTTCGTCTCCTTGGTTCCGCGCATGCGAATGTCCAGCAGCGTGCCGTTGATCGGGAGTTTCTCGTGCAAATCGATGGGATAGCTGCGCTTCATGCCTGATATCCTTCTTTCTAAGTGATCTGTGAGAGGAAGTGGAAATAATCGTCTCTTTGCCCTGTAGTATATCCCTTTTTTCGATTGCATACACGCAACATTTGATGAGCCTTGTGTGGAGTTTCGCATTTTGAATAATACAAATGGATTGTACTCCTGTGAATTTCCTGCTACGAATGCGTTAACATTTCAAGTTCCAATTGAGTTCTGTTCGAAGAAATGATGATAACACACCATCGACTCTAAACAAAACGGAGTTTTCAGGAATGTTTCCTGTTATCCTACGCCCTTTGCCCACTGTCCTGATTTGTTGACCCGAATTTTGTGGAATGCTATACTGTATCCAGTTTTGGGCGTTCTTCTGCGCCCGCCTGCCGGATTTGCCGTTTGCCTGTTGCGCAATAAGGAGCGCTATTCGCCCTCGCGCGGCATGCAAACCGGAAAGGACATGGTCACCATGACACACCGCAATCTCCGATTGATCTCTCTTGCGCTGGCGCTGCTGCTTGGCTTAGCGAGCGCCGGATGCGCGCTGCAATCTCCCGTTCCCGTGGAGGACGGCGCCGGAACAACGGCCACGCTCGCCACAACGAGCGCCGCAGACCCCGCCGCGAGCGGCACCAACTATGCCGTGAACCTCACGGACATGGCGGGAAACACCATTCAGCTTGACTCCGCCGTCAGCAGCATTGTCGTGCTCGACCCGGGCGACTGCGAGCTGCTCTACGCACTCGGCGCTGGAAGTCTGGTGGTTGGGCGCACTGCCGAGTGCGACTATCCGAATGAGGTGAGCGCCATCCCGTTTGTCACGGTCGACGGCAAGGCGGACCCGGATCTGGTTGTTCTGCGCGTACCGCAGGTGGTTGTGCTCTCCGCCGAGCAGGCGCAGGACGCGGAGCTGATCTCCGCGCTCGGTACCGCGGGCATCCTGCCCGTTGTAACGAACGCGACGGACATCAACAACCTCTACAGCACGATTACGCTGCGTGGCGCGCTGACAAATCACGTTACCGAAGCGAACGCGCTCGTTTCCAGCATCATTACCTCGCTGGCGGAGCTGCAACGGAAGATTTCGGCGCACGAGGATACCGTTTATCTGGAGCTTTCCCCGCTGTCGAGCGGCCTGACCACAGTCGGCGGAAACACTTTTGCCTCGTCGCTGATCGCGTGGATGGGGTTCCACAACGAGTTTGAGGATCAGGCGGGAACGCTGTCCATCACGCAGGATCAGGTCATCGGGCGCAATCCGGACTACATTTTAACCACCAAGCAGGACGCCCCGGAGGCTGCCTCGCCGGAGAGCATGACTGCGCCGGAGGAATCCACCGCACCGGAGGAAACCGCAACCGGCACGCCTTCGCCGGACAGCACCACAGCACCTACGCCGAAAACGGGCGTGGACGAAATTCTGCTTCGCGCGGATTGGCAGGGCATTGACGCGGTATCGAACAAACGCGTGTATTATATCGATGCGCGCCTGCTGCTTCGCGCAGGCCCGCGCGTGGTCGAAGCGGCGAATATGTTGTACTCCCTGCTCTATGAAGGAAAGCAGCCGTAAATAGCACTCCTTATGTCATCCGCCGATCTGACAAATCGTCGATTCAGAAGCAAAAGGTAGTAGAATAAGAGAAGCGCGCAACGGTCCTCCGCTGCGCGCTTTGTTGTCGTGTCCGAAACAGGGTTCTAACGATCTGTATACGTCGTTAGTCGATCGCGGTAAACGCGTCCTTTCTGATCATTGTATAAAATGAGAAGCGCGCAACGGTCCTCCGCTGCGCGCTTTGTTGTCGTGTCCGAAACAGGGTTCTAACGATCTGTATACACCGTTAGTCGATCGCGGTAAACGCGTCCTTATCCATGCCGCAAACAGGGCATACCCAATCTTCCGGCAGATCCTCGAACGCGGTGCCCGGTGCGATGCCGTTGTCGGGATCGCCAACTTCCGGATCATATACATAACCGCAAACGCATTCATACTTCATATAGTGTACCTCCTGTCAGTTATTGAACCAGCTGTCCCTCCCCGCGCGGATGATCCGCTTTTCCGGTTCGGCAGACTCGTTCTATTGATCAATATAGCAAATCCAAATGGTAAATACAAGTGGCAGTCTTATAGCAAGTATTGCTGTCCCTTTCACATGCACAGTATTATTTCTTGCGTTTCTGTTGTTATAACAACAGATAATGGATGTTCCAGGCGTTAAACTAGATTCAGAAGCACACAGATCGCAATCCGCCCGTGTGCAGGTGCAAACCAGTTCACGTGACCTCGGTCACACAGAATCGGATTCCATCGACAAAGGAGAATGTCATATGTCAAATACAATACTGAAGAACATCGATTTGTCCGCGCCGCTGGATTTGCGCGCGCTGGTTGCCTATCAGGAAGGGCAGATCGTCAGCCGCACGCTCGCGCAGAACAACGCCGTGAGCCTGACGCTCTTTGCCTTCGCCAAGGGCGAGGAAATCAGCTCGCACGCCTCAAAGGGCGACGCCATGGTGCAGGTGTTCGACGGAACGGCGCGCATCACCATTGGCGAAACGGAGCACCGCCTTTCCGCCGGCCAGACCATCGTGATGCCTGCGGGCGTACCGCACGCGCTGTTTGCGCTGGAGCCGTTTCAAATGCTGCTGACCGTGGTATTTCCGCGCTAGACCGATCCGCAAACAAAACAGGAGCTGCCAAAGACTTGGCAGCTCCTGTTTGTATTGCGTATTTTGCGGGCTTTATTTCCCGATGTCGCGGTAAACGTCTTCGTACGTGGTCACAACCTTGGAATCCTCTGCCCACTTGCTGACCGTATCGCTCCAAAGCGTGTTCGCATTGTTCGCGATGACCTGCGCCTTGATCTGGTCGGTCACCTGATCGAGCGTCTTGGTTGCGGCGGGTTCCGCCCCAACGAGCTGGAGAATGTAGAGCATGTTGTCGACCTGAATCACTGTGGTGTATTCGCCGTCCTTGAGCTGCTTGACCGCGTCCACGAGTTTCGCATCCCAATACTGGTCTTCGCCGCCAACATACATCAGCAGACCCGTGTCAACAAACGACGGATACTCCGTATACATGGTGTCTTCGCCATACTTCTTAATCGCGTCCGTAAAGCTCGTACCGGATTCCAGCGCGGCATAAGCTTCGTTTGCCTTTGCACGGGCGTCCTTAATGTATTCTTCAAAGAGCGCGTCCGCGGCGGCCTTCTTGGTCAGATAATCGCTGACGAGCTTGTCGCCGCCCGTGATCTCCGCGGCGGTAATGGCAACACTCGTATCCGTGGCGGGTTTTCCGCTCGCGGCGTACTTATCGGCCAGCGCATTGAGCGCAGCAGCGCCGTATTCGTTCGCAATGGTCTCCATGTCCGACTTGAGGGTCGCATAATCCTGCGACACATCCTCTGCCGGGGAAACGGTGATCGAGCGCACGCGGACATAGCCTTCCGGCGTAAAGAGCATCGGATCGCCGCCATTCTCCTGATATGCCTCGGCGGCGTTGAGATAGTTGGCCGGGGTCGTGGTGTAGGCGTCGGTCTGGGTGGCGAGCAGATTGTCGAAGTAGGTCTTAATCTCGGCATCCGTCGCGGTGACACCCTCGGTTACCTTGGTCTTCAGTGCTGCCAGGAGCGCTTCCTTCTGATATCCCTCGGTCAGATAATCGCGGAAGCCTTCCATGTCCATCTTCATGTTCGCGGCATCAAGCTGTTGCTGGAAGATTTCGTTTGCACGGGCTTCCACGTCCGCCGCGCCTTCGGACTGCGCCTGAGAGCGGAACGAATCGAGAATTGTCTTCATCTGCGCGTCAACCTTGGAGGTCACGTCCGCCTTTTCGCCTTCCGTCAGCACAATGCCCATCTGATCAGCCTGATAGAGCTGCACCTTTTCGGAAACGAGCGTGGAAACCGCGTTGTCCTGAATTGCTTCAATGTCCGCATCTTCGGTGGGCGCGGCCATTCCGTAATAGGAGTACATCTGAACCAGGTAGTTGTACTCGTTGAGCACATCGCCCTTGGTGATCGTGAGGTCTTTGCCGACCGTAACGGCAACCTTGGCCAGTTCCTTTTCGCTGTACTGCGCATCCGAAGCGGTTGCGTCGGAGTTGCTCGCCGTGCCGGACTTACTCGCGCAACCCGCGAAAGACAGCATCAGAGCAATTGCCAGCAGTGCGGAGACCGCCTGCTTCCATGTAAACTTCATAATATGCTGATTTCTCCCTTTTATTATTGGTCGGTGAAAAATATGCCACTCGTACATTATATGCCCGCGTCCGTGTCAACGCAACGCACAATTGTGTAAAGGAATTGTGGCAGTTTGGCGGTAATTGCCGCGGCATCGGCGTTTTTTCGCCGTATTTCAATCGCGGGCGGATCACCTGCCAGCAGCCGCGCGCCTTCATAGCTGGAGATAGCGGCAATGAGCTTTCCGCCGTCGAGCCGTGCGTTGTCGCTGAATTTGAGCTTCGCCTCGCCGTCGCGCACCGTAACGCTCTCCAGGAAAGCCCGCGAAGCATACGCCTTGACCTCGGAGATGCGCATGAGGTTCGTCACGCTCTCCGGCGGCTCGCCGTAGCGGTCGATGAACTCCTCGGTCACGTCCATCAGGCTCTCCGCGCCGTCGATCTCCGCAATCCGGCGGTATGCCTTGAGGCGCATGATCTCGCTCGGCACGTAGTCATGCGGAATGTGCGCGTCAATCGGGATGTCCACCGTGGTCTCCGTAACAGGCTCAAGCGGCCTTCCCTGCTGCTCGTCCACAGCGCGACGAATTAGCTTGACGTAGTATTCGTACCCGACGTCCGTGATGTGGCCGTGCTGTTCCGCGCCGAGCAGCGAGCCCGCGCCGCGAATCTCCAAATCGCGCATCGCGAGCTGGAACCCCGCACCAAACTGCGTGAATTCGCGAATCGCCATCAAGCGCTTTGCGGCCTTTTCGTTCATCACCCTGCCGGTCTGCACGGTGAAATACGCGTAGCCGATCCGGCTGGAACGGCCGACGCGGCCGCGGAGCTGATACAGCTGCGCAAGCCCCATCTTGTCCGCGTCCAGCACGGCGAGCGTGTTTGCGTTTGGAATGTCCAGCCCGCTTTCAATGATGGTCGAGCAAAGCAAAATGTCCGAGCGATACTCCAGAAAGTCCAGCATTGCCTGCTCCAGTTGCGTTTCGCCCATCTGCCCGTGGGCAATCGTAATGCGCGCTTCCGGCACGAGCGCCTCCAGGTGCCGCGCGGTGTTTTCCATGTTCTGCACGCGGTTGGACACCACATATGCCTGCCCTTTCCGCGCGATTTCGCGGGTCAGCGCGTCCTTGAGCAGCGCGTCCGTATACTCCAGCACGTAGGTCTGGACGGGATAGCGCGCCTCCGGCGGGGTCTCAATGACGCTGATGTCGCGAATGCCGGTCATGGACATATTCAGCGTGCGCGGAATCGGCGTTGCCGTCAGCGTCAATACGTCCACGGTCTTTTTGATCGCCTTGATCTGTTCCTTGTGGTTGACGCCAAAGCGGTGCTCCTCGTCGATGATCAGTAAGCCCAGCGCCTTGAAGCGTACGTCCTTTGCCAACAGCGCGTGGGTGCCGACGACCGCGTCGAGCGTTCCCTCCGCAAGTTGCTTCTTGATCTCCGTGCGCTCCTTTGCGGTTTGAAAACGCGAGAGGCACGCCGTCTTCACCGGAAAATCGGCAAAGCGCGAGCACATCGTGTTGTAATGCTGCTGGGCGAGAATCGTCGTCGGCACGAGGATTGCCGCCTGCTTTCCGTCCTGAAGGCACTTGAACACGGCGCGCAGCGCAACCTCGGTCTTTCCGTAGCCGACGTCGCCGCAGAGCAGGCGGTCCATGGGGCGCACCTGCTCCATATCCGCCTTGATCTCCTCGATGCTCTGCTTCTGATCCGGCGTGAGCTCGTAGGGAAAGCGCTCCTCAAACGTTCGCTGCCAGGCGGTGTCCTTCGAAAACGCAAAGCCGACTGCGCTCGCGCGCTCCGCGTAGAGCGCCGCGAGGTCGACCGCGAGCTTTTTCGCCGCGCTCTTGGCCTTGTTGACGCGGTTTGTCCACTCCGCGCCGCCGAGCTTACTCAGAGGGGGAGCCATGTCCTCGTCCCCGCCGCCGACGTATTTCTGCACGCGGTCGAGCTGGTCGGTCGGAATATACAGCCGGTCGCCGCCGCGATATTCGATCAGCAGGTAGTCCTTCGTGTTGCCCTGCACCGTCAGCGCTTCCACCTTGACGAAGCGGCCGACGCCATGCGCCTCGTGGACGATATAGTCGCCCACGGAAAGTTCGGAGAACAAGAGATGCTTCTTGGCGCGGGAGCGCTTGATCGAGCGCTCCGTGCGCCCCGTTACCTCAAACTCGGTAAAGATGTTGGTTTTAATCGTCGGGTAGCTAAAGCCGCGCGAAAGCTGGCCGGGCACGATCAGCGTCTTGCCCGCGGGCAGCTCCTTTGGCAGTTCTGCAACCGCCGTCGCCTTTGCGCCGTACTCGTCCAGATGCGACAGCAGTTCCTTCGTCTGCTCGCCCGCGTAGATGACGGTCTTTTCGCCCGCGCTGTTCAGCCGCGAAATCTCGCGGGCAATCTCGTCAAACGCGCCCATGAACTGCGGCGCGCCGCGGGACTCCAGCGAAACAATCTCGCGCGGCGAAAACTGCGGGTGCGTCCGCGAGAGTGCGTAAAACAGCGCCGTGCGCTCGGTGTGCAGTCGTTCCAACGTTTCGTTCGCGCTGCGCTCCAGCGTGCCCTGCTGCGGCAGGCCTTCCCCGCGCTCCAGCATAGCCTGCACCGTTTCGGCAAAGCGCATCTGCTCGGTGCGCAGCGCCTCGTCGATCAGAATCGCCTCGTCAACCACGAGGATCGCGTCCGGCGCGAGATAGTCCAGCAGCGTATCCGTCTTCTTATATAGAAGCGGAAGCAGCACGTCCCCGCCGACGCTGGAGACGCCCGCGCTCCAAGCCTCCTCCGCGTCGCTCAGCCCCGCGCGCCCTTCAATGAGCTTGAGCGCCTTACTGGTGAGCTCCTTTGGCTGCGGCGTTTCGAGCGCCGGTCGAATCTGCGTTCCGGTGATCTGCTCCACGCCGCGCTGGGTCACCGGGTCGAAAAAGCGCATCTGGTCGATCTCGTCCCCGAAAAATTCGATTCGAACAGGGTATTCCTCACCGGGCGCGTAGACGTCCACCAGGTCGCCGCGCGCGGCAATCTGCCCGCGTCCCTCGACCATCTCCACGCGCTCGTAGCCCGCGGAGACAAGCCGCTCAATCAAGCCGCGCGGTTCCACCGTGTCGCCAACCTGCAGCGTAAGCAGGCTCGCGGCAAACGCGCCCTTTGGCGCGAGCGCCTGCAGCAATGCGGCGGCACTGGCGCAGACCACGCAGGGTTCGCCGGTGAGCAGCGTGCAAAGCGCGGAGATGCGCTCGCCACGCTGTTCCCCGCTCTCCGCGTGGACATAGGTCAGCGGCGTTTCGCGCGGCAAAAACAGCTCGGCGGATACGCCGAAAAGCCGCGCGCCCTCGCAGATCTGCGTCGCGGTGGTATCCGTCGCGGTCACAAACAGCACCTGCCGCTTTTCGGAAAGCGAGGCGAGCAGATGCGCTTTGGCGTTTGCCGCAACGCCGAACGCCTCGACCGGGCCCGTGCCCCCCTCCAGCGCGTCTTTCATGCGCCGGTAGTCTGTCGCGGAATCGAGAAGATGCAATATGGAGTTGTGGTTCATACTTGGCGTCAAGCGTCCCCCGTTTGTTTCTGTTTGGGGGTGTGCAAAGGTTTAGCAGTCCGCCTTTGTACCCCCAATGTGTTTCTTGTTGAATCTTGCCTGCGCGTCCGGCAGTTTGTTTTCCAGAATGAGCTTTGCCGCCTCCGTCGCGTCGCAAAATGCGGTTTCCAGCGCGGCCTGCTCCGCCTTGCCGGGTCGGCCGAGCACATGATCCTTGAGGTCCTTGTCACAGTCCCGGTCGCCAACGCCAATGCGGATGCGCGGAAAGTTCTCGCCCCCGAGGCAGGCGACGATGCTGCGCATGCCGTTGTGCGTGCCCGCGCTGCCCTTGTCGCGGATTCGCAATGTGCCAACGGGCAGCTCAATGTCGTCGTAGAGTACGATGAGGTGCTCCATCGGGCACTTGTAAAAGTGCAGAATCGCCTGAATGCAGTCGCCGGAGAGGTTCATATAGGTCGTGGGTTTGACCAGCACGACGCGCTCGCCGTTGTAAACGCCCTCGCCGTAGATGCCGCTAAAGCCGCGCTTTGTTACGCGAATGTGCAGCTCGTCCGCCAGCCGGTCCAGCGCCTGAAAGCCCGCGTTGTGGCGCGTGCGCTGATACAGTAACCCCGGGTTTCCGAGTCCGGCAACGATGTACATACGGCGTTCTCCTGCAAGTTTCCAATTGAATCTAAATCGGAATAAATCCAACCTATCTTAGCACGATCCGGCGCTCTTGACAACCTCGCGCGAAAAGTGTTATGCTCACAAAACAATATGAGCTTCGACGGAAAGAGTAGGCGCGGCGCGCGTTTTTAGAGATTCGGGGATTGGTGCAAGCCCGAAATCGCGACCCTGCCGAACAGGGCTCCCGAGCTTCTCGCGGTGAACGCTCCATTCGCCTCAGCCGCGGCGGGTCTCCGCCCGATACAGCGGAAAC
>JAYFPQ010000087.1:0-24980 GCA_034927595.1 Christensenella sp. | reverse complement strand
GTTCCAGATTTCGTTGAACAGGTCCATTCCCCAGAGCGCCGCGCCGCCGAGCACAACGTTCCAGTTCTTCGCGCTGATTTCCTTGTTGTAGATGTACATCACGATGAGCAGCATGGGTACGACATACCATTTGAGTGTGAGCGCGGGATTGCGCAGAATCTCCAGCGCGCTGGTCGAATAAGCGGACATCGATTTGCCTCCTACCATGTGAAATTAAGATGTGATAACTATAGAATACTCCTATTTCGTAAGTTGTCAATGCAACACGTGTTGATAAATGTACTTTAAACCGATTACTGATTAAGTAAGTTTATCTTGCGTTTCGTACTGTTACAGGTTGATTTATTACGGTAATTCTTGTATTCTGGAGAAAATAGTGTGGAGGTTCTGGCCATGCCCAGCCCGATGTTCTTTTGGTTTGAAAGCGCCTATTCCAACTTTAAGTACCTGGTGCTCCTATACTGCATCTATCGGCTGATTGCGCGGTGCTTTCTCTACGACAAGGCAGGTGAGCGCCCCTGGGGCGCGCTGATTCCGTTCTACTCACAATATCTTTACTGCAAGATCACGACTGGCCGCGGCTGGCTGTTTTTGCTGTTTTTCATTCCATTTGTGAACTTCATCTTCGGCATTTATCTGCTCGTTCCGCTCGCAAAGTCGTTTGGAAAAAGCGGCTGGTTCGCCGTTGGACTGTTCTTTCTGGAAATCATCTACCTGACCATTCTCGCCTTTGGAGAACCGCGCTATGTAGGCGTTCCCGAACGGGATGAAGACGAATTCACGCTTTGATGCAGTATTGTTACCATGTGTGACGATCTCACAAAACCCACTTTCCTTTTTCGTATAACGTGGTATACTCAACCTATATCAAGAAGGGGGTAAATGATATGGACAACTTTGATTATTCGTACTCATACCAGGCAAGTCCTTTTATGTCGGTTGTCTACCTCGCAATTGCGGTGCTCGGCATCGTCGCGATGTGGAAAATCTTCGAGAAGGCAGGCGAACCCGGCTGGGCGGCGATCATTCCGTTCTACAACCTGTATGTTCTCTTTAAAATCACCTGGGGCAACGGCTGGAAGTTCCTCTTCCTGCTCATCCCGATTGCGAACGTCGTGTTTTTGATCATCACCATGGTCAAGCTCGCAAAAGCCTTTGGCAAGAGCGGCGGCTTCGCGGTGGGTCTGATTTTCCTGAGCGTCATCTTCTACTGCATCCTGGCATTTGGCGACGCGCAGTATCTCGGCGTTCCCGAACAGGCATAACGAAACAAACGATATCAACACAAAAAGAGCGCCCCTTCGGGGGCGCTCTTTGTTGCTTGCTTAGAATTCAATCGAAATAATAAGTGCTTGCTTGTCGAACGATTTTATAAAGGCTTCGGTTCGCTGGCGCACTCGCTCTTGGTGCCGAGCAGCATCTGCAACCCATGCTCCAGCGCGGGCAACACCGGCTCCAGATTCTCCCGCACCGCCTTCGGGCTGCCGGGCAGGTTCACGATCAAACTGTCGTGATACAGCCCCGCCGCCGCGCGCGAGAGCATCGCGCGGTTCGTAATATTGAGGCAATACGCACGCATTGCCTCCGGAATGCCGGGCGCCATCCGCTCGCAGACGGCAATCGTCGCCTCGGGCGTGACGTCCCGTTTGCTAAACCCCGTTCCGCCGCTCGTGAGGATCAGGTTCGCGCCCACCTCGTCCGCGTGCCGCCGCAGTTCCGCCTCGATGAACGGCTGCTCGTCTGGCACGATGCTCGTTTCCACAACCTCGTACCCCGCTGCTTTCAGCAGCTCTGCCGCGAGCGGGCCCGCCGTGTCCACGCGTTCCCCGCGGTAGCCCTTGTCGCTGACGGTGATGACGGACGCTTTGAACATGTTCTTTGTCCCCCTCTTGCGGAATTCGGTCGAAGCTCGACCAAAGCCCAGTATATCAGCCGCGCGGCGCGGGCGCAATCCGCTCCGGCGCGCACACCTCGCAAAGCGGCATTACCGCGTGCTTCGGCAGCGCAAACCAAGCCTCACTGCCAACCGTAGACCGTCCGGCGGCCTCCTTGCCCAGCTCCGCGCGAATCGTTCCCGACGCGCCAGCGGGCAGCAGCGTCAGCACGCGGGAAAACACATCCTCCTGCGCGTCCAGCACGCGGCAGAGCAGCGCATTCTCCGCGCCCGCCTCGCAGGGCACGATGTTGTGCTCGCGCACGCCAACGTGGGTCACCGTTTCTAGCGCGACGTCCTCGCAGACGAGGATCGCGTTCCATTCCGAAACGGCGAGCCTGCCCGTGTCGGTTCGGCTAGCCGCTGCGAAGTTTTTGCAGCCGGAGATGCGCGCCGCCTGGAGCGTCACCGGCCGCTCAAAGAACGTCCCCGTCGGCAGCACAGGCTCACTCTGCCCCGCGTTGAGCACGCAGACGCGCTCGCTCATGCGGTAGACCTCACCCCGGTCGTGGGAAACGAGCAGCGCCACGCCGGAAAACTCCGCGAGCGTCTGCCGCACCTCCGCCTCCATCTGCCATCTTAGGTGCGAGTCCAGCGCGGCGAACGGCTCGTCCAGCAGAATCGCCTCCGGCTCGCCCGCGAGCATGCGGCAGAGCGCAACGCGCTGCATCTGCCCGCCGGAGAGCTCGCGCGGGTAGCGCCCCTCCAACCCGTTCAGGTGAAAGCGCGCGATCAGGCTCTCCCGCTTTTGTGCGCGGACACGCGCATCCCGCTCAAACGAAAGCCCTGCGTCGACGTTTCCGCGCACGGTCATATTCGGAAACAGCGCATACCGCTGAAAGAGATACCCAACCTTTCGCGCCTGCGGCGGCAGGTCGACGCCTCGGCTGGAATCGTAGAGCACGCGCCCGTCGAGCACAATTCGCCCCGCGTCCGGTCGCTCCACGCCCGCGATGCAGCGCAGCGTCATGCTCTTTCCGCTGCCGCTCGCGCCGAGCAGCGCGGTGACGCCCGCATCCGCTTCGAACGCGACGTTGAGCGTAAACCCCTGCAGCTTCTTTTGAATGTCGACCGAAAGCGCCATCGATTCTCCTTCTTTATACCAAAAAGTGACCCGCAAACGCGCGGATCACCATTTTTTCACGTTCATCAGTTTCGAGTCCGCAAAGATGTTCATGGCAACGACAATGCCAAACGAAATGAGCAGGATGATCGCGACCCAGAGCCCCGCGGTGAGGTAGTCCCCGTTTTGAATGACCATTGCAATGCGCTGGGAGATCGTGCCCGTTTTGCCCGCGATGTTCCCCGCGAGCATGCTCGTCGCCCCGTATTCGCCGAGGGCGCGCGCAAACGTGAGAATCGTTCCGCTGACCACGCCCGGCCCCGCCGAGGGCAGCACCACGCGCCAGAAGATCGCCCGTTCGCTCATGCCGAGCGTGCGCCCCGCGTAGACCAGCTCAATGTCCACCTGCTCAAACGCCGCGCGGGCGTTGCGATACATCAGCGGAAAGGCAATGACGCTTGCGGCGAGCACGCAGCCCAGCCACGACTGCACCACCTTGATCGAAAACTCTTCAAACAGAAACGAGCCGATCGGCCGCCGCAGGCTGAAGATCAGCAGCAGAAAAAAGCCCGCGACCGTCGGCGGCAGCACCATGGGCAGCGTGAGAAATCCGTCCACGAACGCCTTGGCCTTTTTGCCCATGTGCATGACGCTTCTGGCCGTCCAAACGCCGAGAAAGAAGCAGAGCACGGTCGCAACCAGCCCGGTTTTCAGCGAAATCCAGAGCGGGCTGTAGTCGAGATTTTTTAAGATCTCCCAGATTTCCTGCAAAGCGCTTCCTCCTTTGCCGTTTTGTCTATCGTATCATAGTTTGCGGTTCGAATGTAGAATCAAAAGCGCCCGCCGCCAAACCGCATGACGGCGGGCATTTGGCGGTTCGTTCGTTGCAAAACCGCCCGGGCAAAGCAAGCGACGCGTCGCTTTACTGGTTGATCAGGAACATGTAGCTTTCAAAGACGGCCTTGACCGCGTCCGTCTGGAGGAAGGCGATAAAGTCGTCCGCGGCTACCGTTTCGGCTGCCGTCGCCTGCGGGTTCACCACGCGGCAAACGGGGTAGATGATGTCACCGGTGAGCTTGGAATCCGCGACTTCGAGAATGTCCACGTCGTCCTTCACGGAGTACGCGTCGGAATAATACACGCTGCCAACCTCGTTGGAGCCTTCCTTGACCGCTTCCTTCACCTTGGAGACGTTGCTGCACTCGTTGATTTCCACGCCGCCAAGCGCCGCGGCAACCTCCGCCGTGGTGTATTCCTTCGCCTCTTTCGCGCCATCGAGCACGCCGAGGCTGATCAGCACCTGACGGGTGTACTTGCCCGCGGGGACGCTGCCGTCCGCCAGGGCAATGCTCTTGGCCTTGGCAAGGTCCGCAAAGCCGGTCACCGCCGTGCCGCTGCCCTTGAGCGTAATCAGGGCGAGTTTGTTGCAGAGCAGGTCAACGCGCGAGCCGGGGATCATCTGTCCGCCCTCGTCGAGCGTCTTTATCTGGCTGGTTGCCGCGGAAAAGAACACGTCGCAGGCAAACCCTTCCTGAATCTGGGTCAGCAGCGTGCCGGAGCTGTCCGCGTTATAGGTGATCTTGACGTTCGGCTCCTTCGCGTTGTAGAGCGGACTGATTTCCTTAAACGCGCCTTCGAGACTCGCGGCGATAAAGAGCTGCACCTCGGCGGCTTCCAGCGGAGCCGTGGTGGGTTCCGGCGTGGCGGCGGGCGCTTCCGTGATCGCTTCGGTCGCTTCGGTCGCAGCGGGCGCTTCGGTCGCGGCGGGGGCGGCGGGGGCGGCGGGCGCGGCGCACGCACCGAGCATCGCCAGCATAACAACTGCACAAAGCAGGGCAAGAACCTTTTTCATCGTTCTGACGTTCCTCCTGAAATACTTGATTTATGGGAACGCAGAGCCGGCCGGACTTCCGCGATAGCCAACGAATTCTAACCTGAAGGTTTACTCTTTGCCGAACCCGCAGTTCGGAAACGTACAGGTTTCGCATTGCAGGCAGAGCCCGCCGTTGCCAAGCCGCGTAAAGTCCGCGCGGCTGAGCCGAATGCCCGCGACGACACGCGGCAGCACCAAATCGAAGATCGACGCGCGCGAATACATCACGCAACCCGGCAGGCCCATCACGGGCACGCCGTCGTCGTAATAGCCCAACAGGAACATGGCCCCCGGCAGCACCGGCGCACCGTAGGTAACGATATCCGCCCCGCTGTCGCGAATCGCGGCGGGCGTCCGGTCGTCCGGATCGACACTCATGCCGCCCGTGCAGAGCACGAGATCCACGCCTGCCGCGCGAACATCGCGAATGGCCTGGACGATGTTCGACGTCTGGTCGTCGCAAATTCGGTGCTGGGCAACGGGTACACCAAACGCAGCGAGCTTTCGCTCGACCACGGGCGTGAACTTGTCCTCAATTCTGCCGGAAAAGACCTCGCTGCCGGTGGTCACGACCCCGGCCTTCAGCCCCGCGCGAAACGGCGTGAGCCGAAACAGCGGTTCGCTGCCGATGAGCGTTTCCGCCTCTTCGATGCGGCGGCGGTCGATCAAGAGCGGAATGATCCGCGTGCCGCCAAGCTTGTCCCCCGCAAAGACGGTGGTGTTCGTGTGCCGCGTGGCAACCATGATGTCCGGCAGGTCGTTGAGCGCGTCGAGCCGGGCAACGTCCACCTGAAACACGCCGTTCTCCGTAGCGAAGAGTTCAATCTTGCCTTCCTTCACCGCGCCGCGGCGCATATGCGCGCTTTCGCAGAGCGCGGCGAGCCGGTCGGCCGCCTCGTTTTCGTGGAGGGTGTTTTCGTCCACCTCCCAGACGTAGAGGTGCTCCTTGCCCATCGAAAGCAGCATGGGGATATCGTCCTCGGTGACGACATGCCCTTTGCGGAACTGCGCGTCCTTGCTTTCGCCGGGAACGATTCGCGTGAGGTCATGGCAGAGCACGTGGCCTACGGCATCTTTCGTTTCAATGAGCTTCATAGCTGCATTCTACCACTATTCTTTTATAAGAACAACGGTATTGTCTCCTGTCTTCAAAAATATATTTTGGATCGGTGAAAAAAAGCGGGCACCGCCCGCATTGTTTTGAATCTGGGGCAAAGACTAGATCGTCTCAACCTCTATGGCGTCCCCGACGCGAACCACGCCCGGGACGAGCACCTTCACGAAGATGCCCTCGTGCGGCATGATGCACTGCCCGACCTTTTTGTAGATTTCGCAGTGCTGGTGGCACTCCTTGCCAATCTGCGTCACCTCGACAATACAAGCGCCAAGCTTGAGCCGCGTGCCGACCGGCAGGGTGAAGAGTTCTATACCCTGCGTGGTAATATTCTCCGCAAACTTGCCAGGCACGAGGTCGTCTAGCCCCAGCGCGGTCATCTTGTCGATGCTCTCCTGCGCGAGCAGGCTGATCTGGCGATGCCAGTTGCCCGCGTGCGCGTCGCCCACAATGCCGAAATCCACGCGGAGTTCCGCCTGTTTTACGGGTTGCTTGAACGTGCCCTTCTTCGGGCTGATGTTAATCGAAGTGATTGTTGCCAAAATCGCTACCTCAAAATCAGACTCTGTTTCTTATTATAGTATGCTACCATGCGCGGTACCGTGACTTCGTTCCGCATTGCTAGCCACCGATGCGGCTCATCGTTTTATCGGAGACAAACGGCTCGTCAAACGCGTGCGCCTTCGGCTTTTGCCAGATCGCGGATCGAATGGTTTCGAGCAGCAGCTCGTCGTCCCCGCCCTCCAGCGCGTCCTTGAGCGAAACCTCCATGTTCTGCCCGAGGCACGGGCGGAGCATGCCGTCGCTCATCACGCGGACACGGTTGCAGGAGCCGCAGAACCGGTGCGACACCGGATTGATCAGCCCCACGCGCCCAACATAGCCGGGCAGGCGATAGTCTCTCGAGGGCTGGCCCTCGTACATGGGCTCCGCCGGCACGAGCGCGGGGTGCGCGCGCAGAATCTCGTCCCCCGTCACGCGAAGGTTTGCGTGATCCTCCGCCCCCAGCGGCATATACTCGATAAAGCGCACGTAGATCGCCTGATCCTTCGTGAGCGCAAAAAAGTCGTCCACCTCGTCGTCGTTCGTTCCGCGCAGCAGCACCGCGTTGAGCTTCACCGGCGAGAATCCCGCCGCGAGCGCCTCGCGGATGCCGGTGAGCACGCGCTCCAGCGAACCGCCGCCCGTCATCGCCTCGTAGCGCTCCGGTCGGAGCGAATCCACGCTGATGTTCAGCCGGTCCAGCCCCGCTTGCCGGAGCTGTTCGCTCATGCCGGGCAGGTGCTGTGCGTTTGTGGTCATCGTAATCTCCTCCACGCCCTCAATCGCGCGGATGCCGGAGATGATCTCCAGTAGATCGCGCCGCAGCATCGGCTCGCCGCCGGTCAGGCGCACCTTCGTGACCCCCAGCCGCACCATTGCGCGGACAATCCGCAAAAACTCCTCGCGGCTTAATTCGCTCTTCTTCGGGCAGGCGCCCTCGCCCGCGCGGCAATACGCGCACTTTAGGGTGCAGCGCTCCGTCAGCGACAGGCGCAAGTAGGAGATGGTTCTTCCGTAACGGTCGTTCATTTCGCTCCTGTATGGTTGGGTATCGTTCGGGTTTTATCGTTCAAATTGTTTAATCTCGTCCAGTGTTCGAACTGTGCCGCCGTGGAGTACCCGCGCAAACGCGCAGCTCGTTGGCAGCGGACACTGTTCGCCCTGTTGAAACAGCGTACATTCGCCAAAGCAGGGCTTTCCGACGCGGGTGATCTCCAGCTCCGCCTCGCCAATTGTCAGCCGCGAACCCGCGCGCAGGCTCGCGTAGTCCAGCCCGCTCGTGAGGATGTTCGCCGCGAATCGACCGGTGCAGAGCCCGCCCGCCGCGCGAATCTGCTCCTCCGCCTCGCCGGAAAGCAGGCTAAGCGAGCCGTCCTTCGCGCTCTTTCGATCGCCCGGCACGCCGAGGCGCTCGTCGAGCAACAGAAAATCCTCGTCAATCCGCCCGCCATCCTCCGGCGCGCGCGTCAGCCGTTCGGCCCGCATATGCTTGACTCCCGCTCAAACAGCCCGCTCTTGCCGCCGCTCTTTTTCAACAGCCGCGTGCAGACAATCTCCATGCCGCGATCCACCGCCTTGCACATGTCGTAGATCGTCAGCGCGGCGACGCTCGCGGCGGTCAGCGCCTCCATCTCCACGCCGGTCTTCTCGTTGCAGCGCACTTCGGCGAGCACATGGACGCGATCCGGCGGGCAGGAAATCAAATCGACCGTCACGGAGGTCAGCGCGATGGGATGGCAGAGCGGAATCAGCTCGCTCGTGCGCTTTGCCGCGAGAATGCCCGCGATGCGCGCGGTGGCGAGCACGTCCCCCTTGGGCGCCGAGCCGCTGACGATGAGGTCCAGCGTCTCCGGCTGCATCAGAATCCAGCTTTCGGCCAGCGCCACGCGCGGGGTCGTGTCCTTTTCGGAAACGTCCACCATGCGCGCCTCGCCGCGCTCGTTTACATGCGACAACATATCTTGCATTTGATGAAACGCCACCTTTGTATTCGGATTATCGTTCTCTCATAGCTTCTCTTGATCCAAAAAGCGATATTGTTTTCAAAAAATAACCGCCGCAGGATAGTTCTATCATACGGCGGCAAACAAACTTTGGCAAGTGCGTTCAGATTTTCTGGCACGATATATTATTTTACGAAGAATAACGGTTTTATGCCTGTTTCTCCGGCCAGATCTTCTTGATTCGACCCGGCTTGTCATAGGCGTAGCCGCCCAGCGCGTCGAGACGCTTGAGGAAGCTCTCGCTCGGGAGAATCCGAAGGAACGCGCGCACCTGCGGCGTCTCCATGGCCTTGAGCGAAACGAGCAGGTCGTAGGTCTCCTCGCAGACGGGCACGAAGCCCAGGCCGTACATCCGCGCGGCAGAGAGAATGCCGAGGCCGCAGTCCGCGCTGCCCGCCGCAATCTGCGCGGCAACGGCGGTATGCGTCGGTTCCTCGCGCTCGTAGCCGGAGATCGCGCGAGGCGAAATCCCCTCCCGCTTGAGCAGGTAGTCCAGTAGGATGCGCGTGCCCGCGCCCTTCTGGCGGTTGACGTATCTTAGGTTCGGTTTCGCCAGATCCGCGATACCGCAGATGCCGAGCGGATTTCCCGGCGCAACCATCAGCCCCTGCGAACGCTTGACGCACTCGACGAGCGCAACCCCGCCGTTTGGAAAATAGCGCTCGATGTAGCTCACGTTGTAGCTGCCGTCCGCTTCGTCCAGCAGGTGCACGCCGCCGAGCTGCCCTTCCCCGCGGCTGAGCGCGAGAATCGCGCCCATGCTGCCGACATGCGCGCTGCTCACATACGCGCGGATGTCCTGCCGCCGCAGCTCGTCCGCCGCCTCGTCAATCAGCGGATCGTGGCTGCCGAGAATGCGCACCGTCCGCGTAATGCGATCCACCGGCTTGAGCAGCCGCGCAAACGCGCGCTCGCCCGCCTCGTAGCCCTCGCAGTTCTGCGGCACGTCCAGCAGGCAGTCCGCCTTGGTAAACGAGGTCACCACACCCGCCCCCGCGCCAAGCGGCACGGCGGATAGCTCGCCGTCTGAATTGTAGCCCAGCGACGCGCGCACGAACTCGCGGTATTTCAACGAGGAGGTCATCTTTCGCCCCATGCGGACGCAGACGGACTCCCCCGCCTCGCGTTCGCGCATCAGCAGGCGGTCGATCACGGGGCGCACCAGCTCCTCCAGCACGAGAATGCCGGAGACCGGATACCCCGGCACACCGACCACGGGCTTGGCTCCGATGGCGCCGAGCACAACCGGCTTGCCCGGGCGGATGGCCACGCCGTGGACGCAGACCTCCCCAAGCGAGCGGATGGCCGCCGCCGTGCCGTCATCCCGTCCGGCGGACGTGCCCGCGCCAACGAGCAGGAGATCGCACTCCCGCGCCGCCTGCTCCAGCGTCGCCTGAATCCTGGCCGGGTCGTCCGGCACGATGGGATAGACCACCGGCTCCGCACCCCACTGCCGCAGCATGGCGGAAAAGATAGCCGAGTTGAATTCCATCACCTCGCCCGGTTTGGGATGGTCGCTCGGCGGCACAATTTCGTCCCCCGTCGGCAGAATGCCAACGCGCGGACGGGCAACCACCTCTATCGAACCGACACCGCCCGCGAGCATCGCGCCAATCACGGCGGGCTCCACGAGGCAATACGACGAAAGGATCATATCCCCCGCGGCAATGTCCTCGCCAATCTGGCGCACATGCTGCCAGGGTGCGGCGGAGGCATACAGCGTGATTCCGCCCTCGCTCTCCACACAGTCCTCAATCATCACCACCGCGTCGCAGCCCTCCGGCAGCGGGTCGCCGGTGTCCACGCGGAGAAAGTCCGTCTCTTTGAGCAGCACAGGCGTGGATTCCGTTGCGCCAAAGGTCGTCTTTGCGGCGAGCGCAATACCGTCCATCGCGCAAGCGGTGTAGTGCGGGCTCGAAAGCCGCGCGTAGACCGCGCGCGCGCTGATGCGACCCAGCGCGTCCGGGACGGAGACCGTCTCCGTCCGGCTTACCAATCCGCGCTCGTTCAGAAACGCCAGATAGGTGCGCAGCGCTTCGTTTAACGGTGTGTTGCTCAAATACTCGTATTTCGACATGATCATCAGCCTTTCAAAATAGGATAACGTCCACCCGTGCGCCCTGCGGCAAGCCCTCGGCGTCGCGCGGAATGCGAAAATACCCGTCCGCGCGGGCGAGCGTGGTGATCACGCCGGACTTGCTCGGAATGTGTGTCGCAATCCCCTCGTGCAGCAGCACGGGAACCAGCTCTTCCCGCCCGTGGTTCGACGGAATGGCGGAGGCCAGCGCCGCCGGAATCGTCCGCTCCACCAGCGTTTCGCCTTGCAGCGCCGCGAGCAGCGGGCGCACCAGCTCGTGAAACACCAGGTATGCCGCCGCCGGATGCCCCGGCAGGCCGACGACCAGCGTTTCGCCAATTGTCCCCGCGAGCGTCGGTTTTCCGGGTTTGACCGCGAGGCCGTGGAACAGCAAGCTCCCCAGCTCGCCGAGGCAGCGCGCCGCCGCGTCCTTTGCCCCCGCGGAGCTTCCGCCGGAGAGCAGCAGCAGGTCGCAATTTTCCGCGAGCGAGCGCATCGTTTCTTTTAATAAGGACGCATCGTCCGCAATTCGTCCGCAGAACACCGCACTCGCGCCCGCCTGCTCGCAGGCTGCCGTCAGCATCGGCCCGTTGCAGTCCCTTATCTGCGCGCCGCGCGGCACGTCCGCCGGATCAATCAGCTCGTCCCCCGTGGAGAGCACGCAGACGCGCGGCATCGCCCGAACCGAAACCTTCGTTTCGCCAATCGCCGCCAGCGCGCCGACGTCCCGCGCGCTCAGCCGCTTGCCCGCGGGCAGCACCAGCTGCCCCGCCGCCGCGTCCTCGCCGCGAAACACCACGTGCCGCCCCGGCGACGTTGCGCCATAGATCGCAACCTGTCCGCCAGGCAGCGTTTCGCCGTCCTCAAGCATCACCATCGCGTCCGCGCCCTGCGGCAGCTCACCGCCGGTCCAAACCGCCGCGCAGAAACCGTTTTCGAGCGAAAACGAGGGTTGTTCCCCCATTTCTACCTCGCCGCGGCACTCCAACAGCGCGGGCAGAGCCGCGCTCGCGCCAAAGGTGTCTGCCGCGACGACCGCCCAACCGTCCACAGACGAGCGGGTAAAGTCCGGCAGGTCGCTCTTGGCGACGATATCCTGCGCCAGCACGCGCCCGCACGCGGTATTCAGCATAATTTGTTCCATTTTCGGGGTGCGCCCGGCTATTTGGGCAAGCAGTTGCCCGCGCCCATCGCCAAGCGAAAGAACCTGTAACATGCGCTCTCCTCATCACCATACAAAACATTTGGTCAGGCCACAAAACACGCCAAAAAGAGTGAATTTTCATTCATGATTTCTATGCATTATACCAAATTGGATCAAAAAATGGAATCGATCCCCCACATCTCTGTTTTTTTCATGATTCCTATGCAAAATCACTTAATAAATGAGATAAAAATAATCTGTGAACAGTTGGCAACAACCCCAACCCCTAGTGTTGCGAACTAAAATTTAGTACAAGCATTTGATTAATTTCCTTGACAAAAGTCACACGAAACGATAGTATAATATTAAATTTCCATGAATATATCATTACGATAATATTACGACGTAGCAGAGCATTCGAACGTACTCTTATGAGGGTTACCGACGGACAAAATTTGGGGGAAACGTATGGGTCAGGCGGACAGGCATACATATACAAACGCCGTTTCACCCAACCGTTACGCGAACCGCGACCGGTCTGTTCGCTATGCAAAAAGACGCGCCAAACGCAGAGCATATACATTCATCGCATTCATTTTGTTTTTCGGTCTTGCGGTGCTGTTTGCCTATAAGCCGGCGAGCGCCGCAACCAAGACGCTGCTGCAGTCCATGCGGGTCACGCAGGAAGCCCCCGCAATGCCTGCCGCGCAGGAACCGGCCAATAGCATTGTCCAGTTCCAGCCCGCGGTGGAAGCCCCCGTGGACAGCGTCGCCGCCGAGTTCGCCATTCGGGACGCAAACGCCCTCTCGATCAAATCCTGGCAGGGCGCGCTCAACTGCGGCGAGAGCTTCGACATTACGCTTTCCGGCGTCGCGGCGGACGAGCCCGTTTCGTTCTCCACTACGAACTGCACCGTCTTTCCGCAGACCGGCACCGGCGACGGCGTCTATACCGTAACGGTCACCGGCTCGGGCGCCTACTCGGCCACCGCAACGTCCGCCAATGTGCAAACGCACAAGGACACGCGTTCCGGCGTCGCCGGCAAGGCCGACCAAACCGCGCTGAACGTCAGCGGCTGGGGCGGTGGGGACGACTACTACGACCACTTCAACATTCGCGTGTCCGGCGGAAACACGGGCGGCGCAATTACCTTCCAGACCGACGGATGCACCGTATCCCCCGCGGTTGGAGACGCAAACACCCTCTTCGAGGTAACGGTTACGCGCGTCGGCGCATACGAGCTCACCGCGATGATGGACGGAAATGCCAACTACAACAACGCCTACTCCGCGCGGCTGAGCGGCTCCTCCGGAAAGTCCAATCAGTCGCCGATGCACATTGACGACTGGGTGGAAGACGCAAGCTGCGGGGACACTTTCGTGGCGCGCATCTACGGCGGCAGCACAAACGAGGCGCTGCAGTTTACCCCCACCGGTTGCACCTACGAAAAGATCTCCGGAGACAAATACCAAATCACCATCGATGCAGTTGGTCCCTACGCGCTGAGTGTTTCGCGCGCAGGGAATTATGGCTATAATACGGCTTCCGCGTTTGCCAGCGGCATTGCGCAGAAGACGAGCGCGCCTTCCCTCGGCGTATCCGGTTGGTCGGACGCGAAGAACTGCAACGACTCGTTCCCGATTCGCATCTCGGGCGGCATCTCCGGCGCGGAGATCAACTTTGCCGCGAGCGGCTGCACGGTCAGCCCGGCAACCGGTACCAACGAGACGAACTACACCGTAACCGTTACGTCCGCCGGCGGATATTCGCTCCGGGCGCTCATGAATGGATCGGATCGTTACGAGTCCGCCGAGTCGCACTCCTACCACGGCCAGAGCGGCAAGGGTACGCAGCAGGCGATTTCAATTCAAAACTGGAACGAAGCAGCCCCCGCGGGCAGCTCGTTTGAAATGACCGTTGCCGGCGGAAGCGGCAGTGGAGCCGTCACCGTTACAACGGACGAAGGCTGCACAGCCCGCCTCAAGGACGGAGAGACGAACGTCTACCTGATTTACGTCTACCCCCTCGCGGGCAAGAGCTACTCCGTCAGCGTCAACAAAGCGGGCGACGCAACCTACGACGCGGCAACCCCGCAGACCATCGTAGGAACGACCTCCGGCGTATCGCAGGCCGCGCTTGTGGTCAACGGCTGGCAGGACAGCGCCTACTCCGGCGATTCCTTCGAGATCACCCTAGCGGGTGGCAGCGGCAGCGGCGCGCTGAACTTTGAACTCAACGGCTGCAAGGTTGCTCCGGCAGACGGAACGCTGAACGACACCTACACCGTAACCGTAACCGCGCCGGAAGGCCAGCCGTACTCACTCAACGTCAGCCACGCGGGCGACGGCAACTACATGCCGACCTCCGCCGCCTACAACGGCACGGCGAAACTGTTCGCAGCGGCAGACGACAGCTCCAAGCAGATTCTGGTGGACGACGAGCCGGTCGTGACCAACTCCTACTCTTGGATCTACATCGCAGGCGGCATCGTGCTGCTGTTCGGAATCGTGCTGCTGACCATGCAGGCGCTCAACGCCCCGCGTCGCAGACGCCGTAGATAAGCAAATAAGAAACGAAACGAGAGCCTGCTAGCCAGCAGGCTCTTTTGTTGTTCCAGTAACCGCCAGAGGCGACAAATATCTTTGAAGCTATGCCGCCGGAGGCGGCACGTTGATCCCCGTCTTCGCCGCCGGAGGCGGCAATACTATTTTACGGGGTGGGGACTTCGCTCGTACCGGTGTTGTAGATCGGGTCGTCGGAGTCCGGCACCATTTCGGAATAGCCCCAGACGAGACCGTCCGGAATGCGGCGCTGGTAGGAATCCTCGTAGGTTCCAACGCGCTTGTTCCCGTGGCGGTTGAGCTGCTCGCCCATAAACACCATACAGGCGGAAACGCCGCCGTCGAGGTTGTACGCAACCGTACAGCCGTGGTCAACGAAGAGCTGGGCAAACTCGTCGAGCAGCATGCCAACGCTATAGTCCGGCTGGCGGCCGTCCACGACGATCACGATGTAGTGCCCCGGCTCAATCATGCCAAGTCCCGTGCGCGGATTGTTGCGGCGGCTCAGGCGGTGCTGTCCCGCGGCCTCGTTGATCGTGCCGTCGGAAACCAGCACCGGGCCAAACGAAAACACATCCCGCGCGCCGTCCATGAGCAACTCGTCCGCGTCCAGCGAGTTCGCGTTGATCAGGCGCATCGTCAGGTCCGGATACATCGCCATGGAGCCAACCGCCTTGCGGTCTTGGAAGACGATGCCCCCGCGAATAATCGTGCCCTTGTACATCGTGTCGCTCTGAATCAGGTTGTCGCCGGTGACCATCAGCACGCATTGCCCGTCCCGCGCGAGCAGCCAGGGGTGAATCGACCCCATGCCGTTGCGGTTCTCCGCCGCCTGCACGGTGCGGAAGGAATCCTCCCCGCGCATGCGGATGTCCGCCGTATAGATGCGGTTGAGCTTCGGCTCGGTAACGATCGTCCGGTCGATGATGATGGACAGCGTGTCGGTCTTATATTCCCAGTGTCCGTTCTCCGCGTCGGTGACGACCACCTCCGCCGGGTCATTCGGCTGGCGGTAATACTGGTCGTCGTTCACGGTGCTCTCCGTCGGGGTTGCGGCGGCGGTCTGCGCCTCCGGCGCCGCGGACTGCGCGGCATCCGCCGTGGTATCCGTCGGCTCGGTCGAGGGATCAGCCAGAGCGTCCGTCGGTTCCGCCGAAGGTGCGGTCGATTCCGCAGGAGCGTCCGTAGTTTCCGCCGTCGGCTGCGGGGTTGCCGCTTCCGGCAGCGCGGTCGCGACGGGCGGCTCGGTCAGTTGCGCCGCAAGGTAGGTGTGAATCATCGGGCGCGCATACAGCAGGAACGCCGCAGCAATCAACCCCGTGATCACCAGCGGTAAAAACGAGGCAAACACCGCGCGCCCAAGGCTATACCGCGCGGTCAGGTAGCGGCCCTTACCAACCGCAACCACGATGGCAATCAGCGCGCCGAGGAACAGCAGTCCCGCGACGCCAAGCTGCATGTAGCGCTCGTAGGCCGCCATTTGGGAAGTCTGATCCGTCGCCGCGTCGTTGCCGTCCAGAATGGAAGGTTCCGGCGTGGGCTGCGGGGTCGGTTCCGGCGTTGGCTCCGGCGTGGGGGTCGGGCTCGGCGTCGGCACAATGTAGTTCGTCAGCGAGCTGGTTTCAATGTTTTCGAGCAGATCGCCCGCGCCCGTGTCCTCCCCAACGGTGGTGTAACCGAGCGTGAACGCCGCGGAAGGCTCCAGTGTCTTGTGGAACACGCGCATGCCGGGGTTCTTCGCGTAGGCCGCGTTCGCCGTCTCCAGCACGCTCGCGCCGTCAAAGTGGATCAGCGCGGTGCTCCAGTCCAGCGCGGTCGCGCCGGAGGGGTCCGCGCAGTAGAGCTTCTGTACGGTGGCGTATTCGTCCGCGCCGCGCTCCTGCAGCTCGCTTTGCACAACCTCCGCGCAGTACTGCGCCGCGCCGTCGTAGGCCTGCTCGTTCGGCGTATTCGTGATCACCACGCGAGCGTCGTACTTCGAGAGCACGCTCTGCACAAGCTTGGTTGTGGACTTCGTGCTCCAGTTGCCGCGCACGCGCTTGTAGACCTCGTTGTTCGAGCTTTCCAGCGAACCAAACTGCGGATAGTTCGCAAAGCCCATCTCCCAGAGTCCCGCGAGCAGCCCTTCCTGCATGCTGCGCGCGTCCTTCGAGAGCACGACCAGCGCGGAGGGGATTTCGTGTTCCACCGTGTACGCGGCGAGTACGCCAAAGAAGTCCTTAACCGCCGACTGCGGCGTGGCGGCAATGTAGAGCAAATCTGCGGTCTCCGGCGTCGGCTGCCAGAGTTGAACGTCCGCCGGAAGCGTGCCTTCCCCGTAGAGGCGAAGGCCGGAGAGTTCCGCGTCGGAATTGAACACGAGCTTAACCTGCGCGGCACCCGCGTCCAGCGGGAAATAGCTGTTTAGAAACGGCTGCGCCTCGTAGCTCGAAAGCAGCGTACCCGCCGCGTCGTAGGTCTCCACCGTGTAGTTCTTCGGAACCTTGTACCATTCCAGATACAGCCCTTGCGCCTGCTGGCCGGACGGAAGCGTAATGGTCACGCTCTCTTCCGCTTCAAACATCTGGTAGCTCTCGACCACGTTGTCCGTGATGCGATAGAGCTTCTCCTGCAATTTCTCCGGCAATGCAATCGTGCAGTCCGCGGTCAAGTCCGCGGCGGCCTCTTCCTCGCCTTGTGCCAGCGCGACGGGGCAAACGCCCAGGCAGAGCAGCAGCGCAAGGAGCAGTGTCAGAAAACGCAGTCTTCGATTCATAGGTAGTTTTCCTTCCAATAGGGCTCGCGCATCCGCGCGAATCCTGCTGATTCGTCGATATATCCTGTTTCGCAGAGCCGGAACGGCAGCCGTTTGCTAGCTTATTTCGGCAGGCCGCACTTTTCGAGCAGTTCCGCGTAAATCGCCGTGTCGAGCCAGCCGCCCGCGGTGGAGTTGCTGCCGCGCGTGGTAATCGTGCAGTCGGGCAGCGCGGCGGCCAGTTTCTCCAGATCCGCCTTTTCAACCTTGTCGTTGATGAGCCAGAGCATCTTGAGCTGCGTCATCCCCTCAAAGGGCGAAACGTCCGTGAGGCTCGTGCGCGACACGTTGAGGTAGGTGAGCTTGCTCAGCCCGGAAAGTGCTTTGAAGTCCTCAATGTAGTTCATGTAGAGCTCAAGGTATTCCAGTTCGGTCTGCCCGGAAAGCGGCGTAATATCCTTGATCTTGTTGCTCTCCAGAATCAGCACGCGAAGCTTTGGCAGGTATTTCACAAACGAAACGTCGCTGATCTTGTTTCGGCCGAGGTCGAGGTATATAAGATCCGGCAGATACTGAAACAGTGGGGTCTCCTCGTCCGTGAGGGCATACCGCCCGTCGCCGGTGAACTCGCCCGCGCCGTCCGGAAACGCCTTGCGGTTCTTCGTGGAGAACGCTTCAATGTCCGTTCGCACCTTCCACGCGCCAATGTTGATGTACCAAACGAACTTCACGTTCGGAAACGCGGCCTTGAGTTCCATCATCTGGTCGTTCGAAAGGCCGCTGCCGCAGAGGTTGCAGCCGGTCAAAGCGGGCAGGTGCTTGAGTCCCTCGCTGACCTCCTCGACGCTGGTAAACGTCATCGTGCTCAAATCCAAATCGGTTGTCTCCGGCGTGAGCGTCTGACCAAAGAGCTCAAAGGTAAACGCAAATTTCACGAGCGGATAGCGCTCCTGCAGCGCTGCCATCGTTTCAAACGACACCGTCTGCCCCGCGAGGTTCACGCTCTCGAGCTTCGTCAGCGGCGCGAGCTTGTCCGAAAGCGTCGTGTCGTCCAGCGCCGTTGCGGCGCTGAGGTCCAGCGTCGTCGCATCCGAATTGACCTTGACGCCGTAGACATCCAGCGTGCGCAAAAATTCGATGTTCGGGAAGCGCGCAATCAGCGCCTCCGCGTCCGCTTCGGTCACGTCCGTATCCGTCATGTTCACGCTGGTCAGCGACGGCAGATGCGTCAGCGCGGTCATCAGCGCGTCTCCCCCGCCGACCTGTTTGCCGGAGAGGTCGAGCGAAGCGTCCGTGTTTTGCGCCGTAACGTCCGCAATCGTAATCTGCCAGGCAAACGACACCGTGCTCAGCTCAATGCTCTTGCTCAGCAGCGCGTCGTAGCAAGTGCAGGCGCGCGCGTCCACGCGGGAGAGATTCGGAAAATAGTTCAGCAGCTCCAGCATCGCCGCGTCGGTGTCCGCGGGCAGGGTCAGCTCGGTGAGCTGGTTGTCGAAGCGCTGGGAGCCGATGGGCACGCTCCAGAGGATGCGGCAGTTCGGCATCGCCGTTTGCAGCTGCACATACAGCTCCGGCGTAATTTCCGCGCCGCGAATATCCAGCAGCGTGAGGTTCTCGTACTTCACGAGGTCTTCGACCTCGATCTCCTTCGCGTCGGAAATGACCAGCTCGGTCGCCGAGCGATCCTTCAGCAGGTCGCAGCCGGTAAACGCCAGCGTCAGCACGCAGAGCGCCAGCGCGATCAGTACGCGCGGTAGAATCGTTTTGTGATTGGCACGCCTAGTCTGCGCGCTGGAATAAGCGAAATTCATCATCGTAGCCTTCACTCCAAAAGATCTGTGTATCCAGCAGGCGATAGCCTTCCGGCGTTTCGTCGCGGTTTCGCGTTACAATAAACTCTGCGCTGCGCTCCTCAAGATAGCGCCCCTGCTCCTGCCCAATCTCCGGCAGGCCGACGTTGGAGGTCGCGAAAAAGCGGTAAGCGGGAATCACGTCCGCCGCAAGGTAAAATCCCGCGTCCGGAAACGCGTAGCAGAACAGTGAAATCTCGTCCTGCGCCTTCTCCTCGCGCATAATCGCGGCAAAGCGCGCCTGCGGGGTGCTCTCGCGCGGGGTCAAAAACAGATAGCGGTTGCTCGAGGTTAAAAACGCGGTGCCGAGCGCAACCAGCGTGACTCCGGCGAACAGCAGCGTGCGCATTTTTGTACGCAGTGGCTTTTGCGCAATCAGATCGAACAGGTGCAAAATCGGAATTAGGCCGAGCGCCAGAAACGGCGTGAGCGCGAGCCCGTAGTAGCGATACCCCTGCCCGCCCATGTATACGCCCACCGAGAGCAGCCCGAACAGCGCGATGAGGTTGATCTTTTCCACTAGCTTGACCTGCTCGCTCTTACGCGAAAGCAGCCAGACAAACCCCAGCAGAATGGGCACGGAGATCTGCGGGTTGCGATAGAAGAACGCGCCGACCCCTTTGACCACCGCGAGGATCATGTTCAGCCACACCGGGTCTTCCAGATAGGAATAGCCAAACATGTTCTGGTAGAAATAATAATGGAAGAAATCGCCGAGTGCCCCGTTTAAGCCAAAGTAAATCACCCAGGGAATCCCCATCGCGGCCATAACGGCGACGAACAGCGCGCTTGCGCCAATCGCCCGCTTCCACTCGCGCACGCAGAGCAGCGCAATGGCAATCATGCCCATCCAGGCGATGTAGAACGCCAGCAGCGTGAACTTGCCAAAGAGCAGCACGCCCGCCAGCGCGGCGTTTCGCGCGATCATACCGAGGGAAACCGGCTTGGGAAACTCCGTTTTGAAGTAGCGAATCGAGTCGAAGAGCGAAAACGCGATCAGTGGAGCCATAAGCTCCTCAAAGCTGCCGCCGTGGGAAAAGCTCATGCTCCCCAGCACGCAGGCCGCAACAATCGGCAGCGCCCAGACCGCGCGCTCGGTAAACAGCGAGATGGTGCGATACGCCGCGTAGAGAAACCCGGCGAGCGCGAGCGTTTCGAGCAGGTATACGCCAAAGAACGACGTGCCGGACACCAAAGACGCCAACCCGAAGAGCAGGAACGCCACGGGGCCCTTCTGATCGTAGAGATCGACATATGGCACGCGCCCGTGCATCATGCCCTTGCCAATCGTGAAGTAAATGTTCGCGTCCACCCAGTCGTTGAGCGGATAGAACGGCGAGCTTTTCGTGCAGAGCAGCAGGTACAGGGCGGCCAGCAACAAACAGAGCGGGAATACCCATTTTCTTGTTTGAGCGTTCCGATCAATCTGCATGGTTTGGTGCCTCCCGTTTTGCCGCATTCGTCGGCGGCATATTCCAAGTTATTATATCGAAAAAACAGCCGTTTCGCAACCTCGCTCTCCTATGCGCACAATCACGCGAGAAAGCGCGGCCCCTCCCCGGCGGAAAAAGAGAAACCCCTTTCTGAGCAGGCAGCCTGCGTCAAAAAGAGGTTATTTCTTTGCTGCAATTCGCTTGTAAAAAGCTTAGATGCTGCGGTTAACCTTGCCGGAACGGAGGCACCGCGTGCAAACGCTCATCTTGCCCGGTTTCCCGTCTACGACGACATGCACGCTCTGGATGTTCGGCGCCCAGCCACGCTTGGTCTTACGGTTGGAGTGGCTGACCAGATTGCCGGACATGACACCCTTTTTGCAGACTTCACAGTATTTACCCATGCGAGTAGTCCACCTCCTTGCTAAAAATCGAACAGAACTATATTACCATGCGCTTACCCTTCGCGCAAGCCTTATTTTCGGAAATACGGGCTTTTTCGGCAGCTTTCGGCAATTCATTTCAGCGCTTTAGAGCGTCATTCCCGGAAAACCGTTCTGCCGCAGCGCTTCGTAGAGCACGAGCGCGACGGAATTGCTCAAATTCAACGAGCGAAGGCCGGGGCGCATCGGAATTCGCACCGCGTCCTCGCTTCTTCGCGCGAGCAGCGCGGGCCCCAGCCCCGCCGTCTCCTTGCCAAACACGAGAAAGTCCCCGTCGCGGTATTGCGCGTCCGAATAGCTCTTTGTCGCGTGCGTCGAGAGCAGAAAAAAGCGCGCATCGGGATTTGCCTGCTCCACCTCGGCAAAGCTGTCGTAGTAGCAGACGTTGAGCTCGTTCCAGTAGTCGAGCCCCGCGCGCTTGAGCTGCTTGTCGTCCAGCGAAAAACCCAGCGGGCGAACCAGATGCAGCCGCGCGCCGGTCACCGCGCAGGTGCGCGCAATGTTGCCCGTGTTCTGCGGAATCTCCGGTTCCACCAGCACAATATGAAACATAACGGGAATCTCCTCCGTCTTTGATCGCAAAAATTTTTACCGCTCGCGCAGAGAAACGCGCCCCGCCTCGAGCATCAGCAGCATCTGCTCGCGCACGTCGTCCGGCGCGAGAATGCGAACGCCGCCGCAAAACGAAAATACCCAGCCGAAAAACGGCCTCCCCGCGCAGATTGGCGCGTAGAGCGAGCCTGTCCGCTCGTCGAGCAGCTCCAGCGGAACGTTCGCGCCAAAGCGGTCGAGCATCGCGCCGGTCAGCGCGCGGTCAAACGCCAGTCGCACCCAGCGCTGCTTGGCCGGGTACATGGAGAATACGCTCCGCGCATACGCCGTGGGGTCAAACGAAATGTCCGGCGGCGCGGCGGCGTGCTCCACGAGCGCTGCCTCCCGCATCCGGTCGAGCCGATAGTGCGCGAGGCCCTCGTGCAGCGGATGATCCGCAACGAGATAGTAGTTGTCCTCCGCGTAGAGCAGCAGACAAGGATTCACCACATACGCCTGCCCGCCCCGGCGCGGCTCCGCCGTTCCCTTTCCGGCGGACGAGCAGTAGACAAACGAAAGCTGCTGCTTCGCCTCCAGCGCCGCGAGAATGCAATCCACGGTTTGGTACGCGTCCGTCTGTTCGGGCGTTGGCGTGTCCGGCCGGGTCGCGCCCAGCCGCAGGGAACCGCGCTCATGCTCGCCGGAAAGTCCGCTTAGCTTTTCCAGCAGTGCGCCCGCGCGGTCTTTCGATAAAAACCGGCTCGCACGAACCATGTCCATCAGCAGCCGAAGTTCTGCGCGGGGAAACAACCGCCGCCCAACGTAGTAGGCCGTGCTCCGCCCGCGCGTCGAGCAGACATCCAGCCCGCTTTCCCGCAGCGCCGCCAGATCCGCCAGCAGCGCGCGCGCGTCGGCTTCAATTCCTTCCCACTCCAGTGCGGCGGCAATCTCCGCAATCGTCGCCGGATGCCGCTCGTCGGTGTGCTCCAGCAGGTATGCGCGCGTTTGCAGCAGCCGCGCCCTTGGATTCGACATGGTCGTTTCGCCTCCGGACAGCAGTCTGCGAGGCTATTTTGCCGCCGCGGTAATCGCGTCGATTCTTGTCAGTTCCTCCGCCGAGAGCGCGGGCGATTGCAGAATGCCGAGGTTCTGGAGCACCTGCTCCGGCGAGGAAGCGCCAATCAGCACGCTGGTCACCGCCTCGCTGCGCAGCACCCAGCTCAGCGCGAGCTGCGAGAGCGTTTGCCCGCGCTCCTGCGCGAGCGCGTTGAGCGCGCGAATCTGCCCCAGGCGTTCCTCCGTGAGCTGTTCCCGCTTGAGAAACGGGCCGCCCTTGCCCATGCGGCTGTCCTGCGGCACGCCGTTGAGGTAGCGATCCGTCAGCATGCCCTGCGCCAGCGGGCTGAAGGCGATCAGCCCAAACCCCGCCTCGCGCGCGGTCTGCTCCAGCCCGTCCGGCTCAATGTGCCGGTCGAAGATGGAGTAGCGCACCTGGTCGAGCACAAACGGGCAGCGCAGCTCCCGCAGGATTGCCGCCGCGCGTTTGGCGGTCTTCGCGTCGTAATTCGAAATGCCCGCGTAGAGCGCGCGCCCGCTCTTAACCGCCGTGTCCAGCGCGAGCATGCTCTCCTCCAGCGGCGTCTCCGGGTCCATCCGGTGGTGGTAAAAGATATCGACATAATCGAGCCCCAGGCGCTTTAAACTCTGGTCGAGGCTCGCGAGCAGGTATTTCCGGCTGCCGCGGTCGCCATAGGGCCCCGGCCACATGTAGTAGCCCGCCTTGGTGCTGACGATCAGCTCGTCGCGATAGCCGCCGAGCTCCTCGCGCAGGATTCGGCCAAAGTTCGTCTCCGCGCTGCCCGCGGGCGGGCCGTAGTTGTGCGCGAGGTCAAAGTGCGTCACGCCGCGGTCAAAGGCGGTTTGGCACATGCGCTTCATGGTTTCGTAGTCGTCCCCCGCGCCAAAGTTATGCCAGAGCCCCAGTGAGAGCAGCGGCAGCTTTAGCCCGCTTTCCCCGCAGCGGCGGTAGGTCATGCCCTCATATCGCGTTTCGTTTGCGGAATATGCCATAGCGCGCCTCCTGAATTCGGTTGGTGTGCGGCGGTGCACCCGCCGGGTGGTGATTTTTTTATTGTACCATAAAATCGCGACAAATCACTTGTCATCCATTTTCTGCGCCTGTTTTTTGGCGGTTTTTGGTACTCATAAAACGTTCCTATAAAAAAGAATACTCTTTGGGGTCTGTTTCATTTGTTTATAGAACGTTTCTATAAAAATAAGAAATCATTCATTGACTTTCGCGCCGGAATCGAAGAAAATAAGGAGCGTCGACGCGGTTTTCCGCGCCGCGCAATCGTATTTTTTCATCAGGCTGGAGGAGAAAGACCTTGATTACCAAAGTACCCGTTGCAACCCTCGAAATGCAGACCGGCGGCATCATCAAGATGGAGCTGTATTACGATATCGCGCCCAACACCGTGCGCAACTTTGTCTCGCTTGCGAACAAGGGATATTACGATGGAACGGTTTTCCATCGCGTGATCAAACAGTTCGTCATTCAGGGCGGCGACCCAAAGGGCACCGGAGCGGGCGGCCCCGGCTACCGCATTAAGGGCGAATTTGCCAACAACAAGCACCCGAACCCCCTCTCCCACGAGCGCGGCATCGTCAGCATGGCGCGGCAGGGCAACCCCTACAATCCCCCGGCGGCTTACGACACGGCGGGCAGCCAGTTCTTTATTCTGCATGGCGACGCGAAGTATTTGGACAAGGACTACGCCGCGTTCGGCATGGTCGTCGAAGGCATGGACGTTGTGGACGCGATTGCGAACTGCGTCACCGGCATCGGCAACAAGCCCGTCGTTGAGCAGAAGGTCAAGAGCATCCGCGTCGAGACCTTTGGCGAGGACATCGGCGAGCCGGAGACCATCGAAGAATAACCCCCCATCCTTCCATATTGTTTGCATCGCCCGTCTGCGAAGTAAAGCTTTCGTCAGGCGGGCGTAAAATTTGTACCCACAATTCAACATCTATTGACAAGCGTTCTCCAGTTTGATAGAATACATAAAATTCTTTAAGTATTTTGCAGCATCGTGAAAATTGTAGAAGAAGGTGATTCGTATCCATACGGCGATTCACGCAACCGGCCTACTGGAGGCGGTTTCGGATCTCTACCGAAACCTGCGGCTGTCGCATTATCGAAACCTGTTTGGGCAGCTGCGCGAGAAGGCGGGCAGCCTCAGCGCGACGGAGGCGTTCTCCGCCGAGGTGATCTATCTGCTCAACCGCCCGACCATCGGCGAGTTTGCGGATTTCATCGGCATTTCGCAACCAAACGCGTCCTATAAGGTGAACTCACTCGTCGCAAAAGGGTATCTGGAGCGTATCTCCAGCGAGGATGACCACCGCGAGGCGCACCTCTGCGTCACCAAAAAGTTTTTGGACTATTACGGTCGCCAGCTTCCGGATATGAAGAGCGCGGTGTCGTTTGCGCTCAGCTCGTTTACCGAGGCCGAGGTCGCGCTGCTTAACAAACTCTTTGGAAAACTGAATCAGCAGCTGGCCGCAAAGGCCTGATCGACTCCGCGCAGCTTCGTTTGCGCGGTTTTCGCGCCGGAACGCCCGGGGGAGTCGGTTCCGGCACGCCAACAACAAACATTTGGGGGAATTGATACATG
>JAYFPQ010000105.1:0-4009 GCA_034927595.1 Christensenella sp. | reverse complement strand
GGCCGTTCCCTCCGCCTGTTAAGTGCGAGCAACGTAAAAAGCGGCAACCCGAACGGGTTGCCGCGATTGCGTGTTTTGTTTCTCTTAGAAGAGGTGGATCGTCAGGAACAGCGTGCTCATCAGAGAAGCGACGAGCGACACAACCGTGATCTGCGTGTTGATGGACGGGCCCGCCGTATCTTTGAACGGATCGCCAACGGTGTCGCCAACGACTGCCGCTTTGTGCGCGTCGCTGCCCTTGCCGCCTTCGTGGCCGCTCTCAACATACTTCTTGGAGTTATCCCAAAGGCCGCCGGAGTTGCTCATGAAGAGCGCGAACAGAAGGCCAGAGATGATATTGCCGCAGAGGAAGCCGCCGATGGCCTGCACGCCGCCGATAAAGCCGACGATGAAGGTTGCGACGATGGCCATGAGGCCCGCGGGGACGAGCTCCTTGAGCGCGCCATCGGTGGCGATCTCAATGCACTTGTCATATTCCGGCTCACCGCCTTCTTGTCCTTCCTTGAGGCCGACGATCTCCTTGAACTGACGGTGGATTTCCGCGACCATGCGCTGTGCATTGCGATCAACGCCGAGCATGAGCATCGCCGAGAATACAGCGGGAACCGCAGCGCCGACGAGCAGGCCGAAGAATACCATCGGGTTCATGATGTCGAAGTTCGTGATGGTTACAACATTTGTCGCGCCTTTTGCAATCAGTTCGGCTGCGGCAGTGTTGACTTCGCTCATGAACGCGCCGAGCAGTGCGATGACGGTGAGACCCGCGGCTGCGATTGCAAAGCCCTTGGTGACGGCCTTGACGGTGTTGCCTGCGGAGTCGAGTTCATCTGTGATGGCGAGGACTTCTTCGCCGAGGTCGCCCATTTCAGCAAGGCCGCGCGCGTTGTCCACGATGGGGCCGTACGCATCGTTGCTGACGATCATACCGACGATGGAGAGCATGCCGACGGCTGCCATGGAGATGCCAAAGAGAGCATACTCGATGCCGCCGAGCGGTTCGCAGATCTTATATGCGGCAACCGCTGCAACGCCGATGCCAATCATGGCCGGGAAGACGGACAAAAGTCCGTAGGAGATGCCGGAGAGAATCGTAAACGCAGGGCCGGACTTGCTGGCGTGCGCCACGAAGTGGACGGGCTTTTTCGAGTCATCCGTGAAATAGTCCGTGGTGATGCCGATGATCACGCCGACGGTGAGGCCGATGATGCTGGCACCCCAAATTCTCCAGGGGAACTGGAAGAAATAGGTGGCAGCCGCGGTCAGCACAGCGAAGACAGCCGTGGTCACGTAGGTGCTGGAGTTGAGCGCATTGGTCGGGTTGCCCTTCTTGCCGATGCGGGCGGTCATGACGCCGATGATCGAGGCAAGAAGTCCCAGAGCCGCAAACACGAACACCATGTCCGCATTTTTGCCACCAAGCGCCGTGCCCATAACGAGGGCTGCTGCCATAGCGGCGACATTGGAATCGAAGAGGTCCGCGCCCATGCCGGCGACGTCGCCAACGTTGTCGCCAACGTTGTCCGCGATGACGGCGGGGTTGCGGGGATCGTCTTCCGGAATGCCGAGTTCGACTTTACCAACAAGGTCCGCGCTGATGTCCGCAGTCTTGGTGAAGATACCGCCGCCCGCTTTTGCAAACAGGGCTAGCGAGCTCGCGCCAAAGCTGAAGCCGAGGATCGTGGTCGCGTCTTTCGTGAGCAGGTACACAACCGTTACGCCGAGGAGGCTTGCGCCGACGACCGCCATACCCATGACGGCGCCGCCACGGAAACCAGCCATGAACGAGGGTGCAATGCCCTTCTTTGCGGCTTCTGCGCTGCGGCCGTTCGCGATGGTCGCGACTTCGAGGCCGATCTTACCCGCAATGGCGGACAAGGTGGTGCCGAAGATGTAAGCAATAACCATCTGAACGTTCTTCATGATCTCGCCCTTCCAGACAGGCTGGGGGAGGAACACGAAGATGAGGACCGCGGCAACGCCGGCAAATTTCGCCAGAACGGTATATTCCTTACGCAGGAAGGTACGCGCGCCGGCACGGATGAGTCCGGTTGCCTTGATTATCTTCTGGTTTTCGCAGGGTTGACGCTTGACCCAGAGGTAGAGCCAAGCGGCGAATGCGAACGCCAGAAGGGCGACGAGTATAGACCCGTATAGAATGAGGTTTTCCATAATACTATCTCCCTTTAATAATCCGCATAGTATGCGGTAGTATGAGTGTCGATGGCAAACGCTTACGCGTTGTCACCGGAACGCTTCCGCTTTTTAATCGGATTTGTAATCAGGTTGAGCAGGGTGATCGTGATGATGATCGCAGCTGTGACAACGAAGATGCCCAGCATGCCGAGGCCCAGAATCCGCAACGTGTCGCTGAGTGGGGCTACTGTATCGAGAGCCATAATTTTAATCTCCTCTCTTTATTTCGCGATGAGGCTGAGCAGAACGCCGCCCGCGATGACCGATGCAATCTGTCCGGCGACGTTTGCGCCCGCGGCATGCATCAGCAGGTGGTTCTGGCTGTCTTCCGCAAGGCCAATCTTATGCACCACGCGGGAAGCCATCGGGAAGGCGGAGATGCCCGCCGCGCCGATCATCGGGTTGACCTTCTTCTTGACAACGAGGTTCATGACCTTACCAAAGATCACGCCGCCCGCCGTGTCGAAGATGAACGCCACGAGGCCGAGGCCGAGGATCATGAGCGTGCGGAGCGTGATGAACGACTCCGCCTGCATGTTCGCCGCAACGGTGAGGCCGAGCAGCAGGGTGATCAGGTTCGCGAGTACCTTCTGCGCGGTTTCCGACAGGGAACCGAGCACGCCGCACTCACGAATCAGGTTGCCAAACATCAAAAAGCCGACCAGCGCGACCGAGCGCGGCGCGAAGACACCGGCAATCACCGTAACGATGATCGGGAAGAGAATCTTCGTTGCCGGGGAAACGGCGCTGCCGGAATATTCCATGCGAATCCGGCGTTCATGTTTCGTGGTGAGCAGTTTGATGACCGGCGGCTGGACAATTGGCACTAGCGCCATATAGGAGTAAGCCGCAATGATGATCGGCCCTAGATAGTTGGAATGCAGATAGTTGGCCACAAAGATGGAGGTCGGGCCGTCCGCCGCGCCGATGATGGCGATGGACGCCGCGTCCTTGAGCGGAAAGCCGAGCAGCGAAGCCGCAACAAGCGTTGCAAAGATGCCGAACTGCGCCGACGCACCGAAGAGCATCAGTTTCGGGTTGCTCAGTAGCGGCTCAAAATCGATCATCGCGCCGATGCCGATGAACAGCAGCAGCGGGAAAAGCTCGTTGGCGATACCGCCGTCGAAGAGGACGTTGAGCACGCCGATCTCTTTTACACCGTCGATGACCTGCGTAATTGCGCCGGACATCGGGATGTTCACGAGAATCGCGCCAAAGCCCATGGGGAGCAGCAGCGAAGGTTCCATGTCCTTTTTAATCGCGAGATAAATCAGGATTCCGCCGATCGCCCACATGACGACCTGCTGCCAGGTAAGGTTGGAAAAGTTCTGAAAAATAGCTTCCATGTCGTTCGCCTTTCATATAAATAAAACTGACTCAGATGGATGAATAGGATTTATGAGATATGTACCAAATTAGGTCTTTTATATCATAACATACGCATTTTAAAGAGTAAATACTAAAATTTTAACGAATAGTTTGCAATTTTAAGATAGATTCCTTTCAACTTTACTTGGACTTTCAGTGCTATTTCATGGATTGCGCGCAATTTCACCGGAAGAAGAAGTTCAACCGTCGCTTTCCTGCAATACGTTCGCCAAAAACGACATCTGCCCGCGACTGCAATCGCGGGCAGATGTCCACAGCCAGGCGCGGCATGCTAAAACACAGCAAATCGCGCAAGGAGCGCGCGCCGATTTTCCGAAGAAAGCCGAATCTCGCGCTACCGCTACAGTATCAAACGCGGGCACGCACGTCAAGGAAAAGCGCTTAATTTCGCGCATTTTCATTGGATTTTCAGTAATTTTGGAGAAGA
>JAYFPQ010000024.1:0-28023 GCA_034927595.1 Christensenella sp. | reverse complement strand
AGACAGAGGACTGCCTTGCACTGAACCTCTGGACGTCCGGTTTAAGCGACGGAAATAAACGACCGGTTCTAGTCTGGTTTCATGGCGGCGGCAACAACTGCGGCGACGCGGGCGCTGCCTGGCACGACGGTTATAACCTCGCAAAAAAGCAGAACATCATCGTCATCAACGTTGGACACCGGCTCAATGTTTTCGGATACCTGTACCTTGCGGATTTCGGAGTCGAGAAATACAAGGACTGTTCTAACCTAGGGCATAAGGACATGGTCGCGGCGCTCCAATGGGTGCATGACAACATCGAGGCGTTCGGCGGAGACCCAGACAACGTGACGATTTTCGGCCAGTCGGGCGGTGGCAACAAGGTGACTTCGCTGATGGCGATGCCTTCCGCAAAGGGCCTGTTCCATAAGGCAATCATTCAGAGCGGCGGTTTTATGATCTCGCCACCCGAGGATGGAAAAAAGGCTGCACTGCAGCTTCTTGAATATTTGAAGATTGATGTCAAGCATCTGGACGATTTGCAAAAGATTCCGCCGGAAGGACTCATCGCCGCCGTTCGCGCAATCAATAAGACGAGAACACTCGGCTCCTACCTGCGTTTTCCTTCCGTCACCGACGGCTCCATTCTGCCGGGCGGTCCGTTTGACGGTGAACTGGGTACCCGGCTGAACCGGGACATGCCCATCATCGTCAGCTATTGCAAGGACGACGCGCACTTGAATTCGCTCTTTTCGCCGGAAATCTATCAGTACCGGTTTGAGGATCTGCCAAAGTGCTTTGAGAAGCACGGCTATACGGTGGCGCAGGGGAAGAAGATCGTCGAGATCTACAAGAAGATGCTTCCGGAGGATTCGACCCCGTACGACGTCTATCTGGCGTATCTCAATGACCTGACGAAGCTCAAGCAGAGCGAGGACTGGTACCAGGCTCGCAAAAAGGTCGGCTGTGCGCCGATGTATGCCTGCGTGTTCTGCTTTGAAGGGCCGGACCCCGACTTGCGGGCCGTACACGGCGTGGACGTTCCGTTCTATTTCGATACGGCGATCTACGCGCCGTGTATCTGGACAGTGGATACGCGCGTTGGAGCGATGCAGCTCTCCGAGGACGCGAGCGCCGCCTGGGCAGCTTTTGCCAGAACCGGCAACCCCAGCCATCCGGGCATTCCTGTATGGAAGCCATATGACGAAGAGAACCGTTATTCCATGCTGATTGACGTAGAGTCGCGCCTTGCTGACGACTATCACAAGCAGGGCCGCGAAGTACTCTATCACATTGGGATATAAAGAACGAAACCAGAGACAAGAAGCGAAACCAATTTAAGATTCAACGATAAAATGAAATCCAGAAGCGAGATGAAACGGACTCGACAGGAGGATGATTTATGATGAGTAAGCCGGAAGCGCTTGCCAACACGAAGGCGGGCAAGCTCAGAGGTACCTATATTGACGGAATATTCCGGTTCCTTGGCGTCCACTATGCGGCAGCCCCGACAGGAAAACTCCGCTTTTTACCACCCCAACCACTTGTTCCCTGGAAAGGGGAAAAGCTAGCGCAGGAAATGGTTCCGAAGTGCTACCAGACGGATGAACCGCGCATGGAGGACAAGGAGATCACGGGTACAAAGTATTACGCAGCCAACATGAAGCTGCTGACTGGAAGCAGTGAAATGGGCGTTGACCCGCAAACGGAGGACTGTCTCGCGCTGAACCTCTGGACGGCGGGGCTGAAGGACGACCGGAAGCGGCCGGTGCTCGTTTGGTTCCATGGTGGCGGAAACATTGGCGGCGATGCTGGCGCTAATTGGCACGACGGCTACAATCTCGCAAAGAAGCAGGATGTTGTGGTCGTCAACGTTGGCCATCGGCTGAACGTGTTTGGGTATTTGTATCTGGCGGGCTTTGGCGTTGAGAAGTACAAGGACTCCGTCAACATGGGCAACCAGGACATGGCGGCGGCGCTGCAATGGGTGCACGACAACATTGACGAATTCGGCGGAGATCCGCAGAACGTAACGATCTTTGGGCAATCGGGCGGCGCGGAAAAGGTCGTATCGCTGATGGGCATTCCGGCGGCGAAGGGGCTGTTTCATAAGGCGATCATCCAGAGCGGCGGGTTCCAGCTCTTCCCGGTGGAAGACGCAATCGAGGCAACGCGCCAGTTTCTGGAATTTCTGCACATCGATTCGGATCATCTGGACGATCTGCAGTCGATTCCTGCACCGGAGCTCGTCGCCGCTATGCGCGAAATCAACAAGACGAGAACGCGCGGCACCTATCTTCGCTTCCCAATCATCGGCGACGACAAGGTGATTAAGTACAATCCGTTCGACGGCGCGGAAGGAACACAGTTCAACAAGGACGTAACCATCATTGCGGGATACTGCAAGGACGATACGCGGCTCTTCTCCCTCGCGAATCCGTCGTATTACGACTATACCTTCGACGAATTGCCGGAGCGGATCGAGAAATACGGCTATACCGCCAAGGAGGCCAAGAAGGTCGTAAAAATCTATAAGGATATGCTGGGCGATCCTTCCGCCTGTGATGTGTTCATTGCGTTCTTAAACGACAACCGTTTTCTCAACATGATGGACTCCTGGTATAAGGCCAGAGCAAAGGTTGGCTGCGCGCCTATGTACAATTATGTGTTCTGCTTTGAAGGGCCGGACCCGGATCTGAAGGCGATCCACGGCGTGGACGTACCGTTCTTTTTTGATACGGCGGTTTATGCACCCGGTATCTGGACGGTGGATACGCGCGTAGACGCAATGGAACTTTCGGAGAAGGCGGGCGCGGCCTGGGCCGCGTTTGCGCGAACGGGCAATCCAAGCACACCGTACTTCCCCGCCTGGAAACCGTATGACGACGTGAATCGCTATTCCATGCTGATTGACGTTGAATCCAAGCTCGTTTCCGACTATCGGAAAGAGGGCCGAGAAGTGATATTCCACATCGGTCTATAGGAATCCATCTGGATTCCCAAACTCCCCCTAAGGCAATGCGGAGCTCTCCAGATTACCGGCTGTGAAGCTCCGCATTGCTTTTGATGTCGGCAAGGCACCCGAAGAGGTTGCAAGTTCGAGTAAAAGAAAGGACGGCCTTCAAAACAGCCGTCTGTGTACTAAAAATATTGAGCGGGTAATTGGTTACCGTTGCTTCGGCTTTGCGGTGCTTTCCCGCAAAACAAGATTGCAGAACACCTCGATGCGGACGCTCTCACCCTCTGTTTTGCCGTTGATCACGTCAAGCAGGCGGTCGACGGCAAGCGCGCCCATCCGAAGTTTCGGCATGTCCATTGCCGTAAGCTTCGGCGTGGTGGATTCGCAAAGCGGCGTGTTGTCGAACCCGATGACGGAGATATCCTCCGGTACGGAGTACCCAAGTATCTTGAGAGCCTGAATGCACTCGTAGGCATACCAGTCCCCGGCGCAGACGATGCCTGTCGGCAGTACGGGTAAGGCTTTAATCAACACGGCGAGTTCTTCTGGATTGCGGCTGAAACTGAGCGTATTGTTTGCGCAGATGAAGGTTTCCTCGTGAGACATCACCGCCTGCTGATAGCCCAAGTACCGTTCGCGATAGGCCGTTGCGTTGGGCAGGTCACCGCGAAAGAAATAGAGCTTCCGGTGCCCAAGCGAAATCAAATGCTCGGTTGCCATATAGGCGCTTTGATAGTGATTCGCCGAAACAGTGTCATATGGACGATCGATTATAGATTTATCCAGAATGACGATTGGCAGGTTCAGCGAGTCTAGAACACTAAAATTGGTATTTCCGTCGGCTTCACTGATCATCAGAATCACACCGATGCAACCGGATTTTGTGATTGATGCGGCGGCGTTGACGTCGTTTTTGTGGTAGGTGGAAACAAGCAGACGGTAATTCAACGATTGCGCACGGATACTGACACCGGCGATCATCTGCGAAAAGATGGGTGTATCGTACTCCGAACTATCCGAGGTTGCAGTCAGGAACACGAGCGCAATGGAGCTGGAAGTGGCATCCGCCTTCGTTTTCAATCGATAGCCGAGGTTTTTTGCTGCGTTTAAGACGAGCTCACGCGTGCTGTCGCTGATGCCCGGTTTGTTGTTGAGAACCATAGAGACGGTCGTGGAGGAAACATTGGTTGCGTTTGCAATGTCTTTTACAGAAGGCATATAGCATCCTCGCTTAGAATCTATTTGCGGATATTCGATCGGTTTCTCATCTATCGTAACGGTTCCACCCTGTGCTGAAAAGTGCACTTGGTAGCGTACACGGATATCACATGAATCGTATCATCATGTTATGCTTCTACTATATTTTATTAAAATTTCAATGTCTTGTCAATGAAACAATATTAAACTCGGCGAATTATGAAGCGTGCAAAACGAGTATGATCATGGCGCGGTCTGCAAACGCACAGGAAACGAGAGTCTGGTAAAAGGCGGCATCCATCATAATGGGCTGTTTTTTTGCGAAGAATTAGTACAGTTCCATTACTCCGCTCGTTCTGTATCACAGATCATTGGAGAATAGCAGTGAATCGGGCAATGCGGCTGTGTTGCAGATGAAGGATATAATCCTTAGTGGGAAATCCAGACCGGATATGGATTTGCACCATTTCAGTTCTCTTGTATGAGAACGCATTTACATTTAGTATAATGACGGCAAGTTAATGAACATTGACGCGCATTTGCGTTGAACACTATATTGAAATTGTGATGTAATAACAGAGATGATCCTTTTTGCTTCAAACGTAGGCAGGGAGATTATACAGTTTAAAATGAACCGTTAAGATAAGAGGAAAGCTATGCGCAAAGCTGATAACGGTAGAATGTGAATATTACTGAGGTGTCACCAAAAGAGCAGTCCACTTTGAGTGAGAAAAAATCGATGTTCAGACGGCTTCCGAGCCCGTTTTCAGGGCAAACTTAGCCGGTGTTAGGTATGTTCGTGCGCTGTGCGGACGGGGAACTCGTTGTAGTCCCTTCGCCAGCGCTCTATTATGTCTCTGGCATCCTCCAGAGACATAAACCAGTTCATGTTCAGGCATTCATCCCGGAAACCGTCGTTGAACGATTCGATATCAGTTCAAGCATTATAACTCGCGGTATATAGACCGCCACAATACGTTTTTTCTCCGTGTTTATATGTATTGATATGCAGGGGACAGCGGCTTAATAGAAAGTAACTAGTATTTATTGGTTCCCGTTTGAAAAGCATGAAAATGCGTGGTATTCTATAAAGAAGTTCGACAGATCCGACGGATTGTTTTGATTGATCAACTGATTGTACGAAATCGATGATAAGGCAACGAGCAATTTGCGTTGTTGTTTGGCGCTGACTGCTCAGGTGACGCACGATGTCGCTCGTTTCGGCTCCACAGCAAAATATGGGTCCCGCCCTGCGCCAGACACAACGGCAGACGCAGGGATATTCCCTTTCGCGCTGCGCAAAGACCGTCGTGAACCTGCTTGGCAAGAACGCCACGCAGATGACTGAATACCTGCATGCCGAAGCGGAGCGAAACCCCTGCGTGGAACTGACGTTTCCACAAGCGGGCGGGGAAGACCTGCTGGAACTGCTTGTCGCGGCAAAAACGGACTATCGCGAGGAACTCCTGCTGCAGCTGCCGGACGACGGGAACGCAGCGTTGCTCAAGATTGCGCGTGCGCTGATCGGCCAGCTTGACGAATATGGGTACCTGCCGTTCGACCCCGTCAAACGTAGCCCGGAGGCCGTGCGCACGGAAATGCAGTCTGCGTTGCGCCTGGTGCAGTCGCTGGAGCCCGCCGGCGTGGGCGCTCGTTCGCTGCGAGAATGTTACTGGATTCAAGCCAACCGGGGCAGGCGGCCGGGCGAGGACGTGAAAACGATCCTGACAAATTCCGCGCTGTTTCGGCTCTATACAAGCGGCGCGCTTTCGGAAGTCTGCGAACGCTTAAGCTGGGAACGTGTTCGGCTGGAAGCGGTGACGCGCGTCCTTAGCGAACTATGCATGCATCCGGTTGAGCCGGAGGCCGACCAGTCGGTGTACATCGTGCCGGACGCCGAGATCATCTCTCATGAGAACGGGCTGTTCGGCGCGCGGCTATTCGAACACGCCATGCCACAGGTTTCGCTCAGTGCTTCATACGTCGAAAGCTTGTCGGACGGCGGTGGGCGCTTTGTCAACGAAGGCGTGTTTTACGCCAACCGGCTGATCTATTGTTTGGAACGCCGCAACGCAACGCTGCTCTCCGTTCTGCAGTTTGCAGCCGCGCGTCAGACGACTTACCTCAACGGTGGCGTTCGCGACAGGCTTACGCTGAGCGAGGCGGCAAAAGCGTTGGGTCTGAACCGTTCAACGGTATGCCGAGCGGTCGCGGGAAAATATGTGCTATTTGAGCGAAGGGTGTTTGCGGCGAGTGAACTGTTTTTTCGAGCAGGGAAAGAAGGCGTTTCGCGGGAGCGCGCTTGTATGTTGATACAGGAACTGACGAACGCGAAACGCGGCGAGAAACCACTGAGCGACCGCATTATTTCAGAAGAGCTTTATCGGCGATATGGCATATCGCTGTCGCGTCGAACCGTCAATAAATATCGCGTCAAGTTCAGCCCGGCGGCTGCTGTGGAAAGGAACAGGTCATGACGAGAAAGCAGACGATTTACGAATTTTTGCGTAGAATGAAGAGCCAGCACGGATTGGATGCCGTATACTCGACAGAGGAAATTGCCAACGCCGTCGGCGTTTCGCGCGCAAACGTCAGTTCCGACCTCAACCGCCTCTTTGAAGAACAGCTGGTGGAAAAACTGCCCGGATGGCCGGTAAAGTACCGCGCCAGCAGCGCGCTGTTAACGCCTATTCCCACGGAAATCAATCGCTCGACCCTTGCGGATGCGGACGCGGTATTCGATCGTTTTGTTGGCCACAACGGCAGCATGAGCATGATTATTGAAAAGGCAAAGGCGGCGGTGCTCTATCCGCTCAACGGCCTGCCACTGCTGATCGGTGGTAGGACAGGCGTAGGCAAAACCACATTTGCCAAGTTGCTTTACGAGTACGCCAAGCGCGCGGAACGCATCGGCTCTAGCGCCCAGTTCGTCTCGTTCAACTGCGCGGATTATTCCAACAACCCCCAGCTCATTATGGCGCAACTGTTCGGTTACGCGCGCGGCGCCTACACCGGCGCGGAAGAAGAGCATGCCGGTTTGGTCGAAGCGGCGGACGGCGGCGTACTGTTTTTGGACGAGGTGCACCGCTTGCCGGAGACTGCGCAGGAAATGCTGTTCTTTTTGATGGACTTTTCGCAGTACCGCCGACTGGGGGAGGCGGATACCATCCGCACGTCGCACCCCATCATCATCATGGCGACAACGGAGGATAAAAACAGCGCACTGCTCGCCGCGTTCAACCGCCGGATTCCGATTACCATTACGTTACCAACGCTAGCCGAGCGCAGTCCGTTTGAGCGTCTGCAACTAATAGAACAGCTCTTTGCGCACGAGGCGGCCAAGCTGAAGCTCGATCTGAAAGCGGACGCGCTCACCGTAAAAGCCCTGCTCGCCTACGAATGCCCTGGTAACGTAGGCCAGTTGGAGAATGATATTCGCGTGGCCTGCGCGCGCGCGTATGTGGAGTGCCTGATGGGCAGGCAGTCCTATCTTTCCATCGGGATTACGGATTTTCCGTTTCATGTCAAGGACGGATTAAGGCAGATTCGAAGCATCTATTCGGATATAAACCTGATTGCGCACGATCTCGATATTCGCATCCAGATGCTTCCGCAGGAGCAGGAAAGCGAGGTGTCCGGCGGGGAAACGCAGGATATGGATATCTACGACCTGCTCGCGCGCCAGTATCAGGCGTACGCCCAGAACATTCAGGATATGGATACGCTCGAACTCGCTATGTCGCTGGATATAGAAAGCTACATTCGCGAGCTCATGGAACGCCATGAGGGAGACGCGCGGAAACTGCCGATCGAGTTTCTCTCCAAACAGGCAATCGACGTTGCCCAGAAGGCGGACGATATCATGAAATGCGAACTGGGCATTACCCTGGAAGAGCGTTATAGGAAAATCATTGCTATGCATTTGGACACCGCAATTTCCCGCGTCAAGGCGAAAAAGCCGATAGTGTGCCCTGTGATGAACCACATTCAGCAGGAACAGCCGGAAATTTTTGACACCGCAAAGCAGATCGTTCTCTATATGCGCGGCGAATGCGGTCTGGACATGCCGGACGATGAAACTGGCTTTATCGCCAACCTGATCGGCAAACTCATCAACGACGCGAACAGCTGCGAAAACGGTGGCTTACTGGTGCTTTGCCATGGTCTTGGCAGCGCAAGCACCATGGCGAAGGTGGCAAACACCGTTCTCGGAAAGAGCTTCGTCAGCTGGCTGGACTTGACCGATCAGCAGTCCGACGAATCAATTCGCCTCGCGGTGGAGGTCAAACTCGACGAAATGAGCGGCTGCACTAGCTTCCTTGTGCTGACGGACGCGACGGTGCTTTCGGAGCTCTGCATCAGCGTCGGCCAGAAGATAGCAAAGCCGCTCTACGCGCTCGACAACATCAGCACCTCAATGGTTATCGAGGCGGCTATGCTGGTTTCGGAGAAAAACGCTTCCGTTCAGCAGGTGTATCATCACCTCAAGCAATTTGAACGCAGCTACAACAAGCTGTTCGAAGTGGAAACAGCAAAACTTGTCGCCGGCGGCCAGAAGCGGGTCATCGTTACTGCCTGCATCTCCGGCTGCGGTGCTGCGGTTAAGCTCAAGAAGATCATTGAGGACACATTTGAACTGCCCTCCGATATCGAGATTGTCACCATGGACATCGCTTCCGTCGATGCGCTCAAGAGCCGGATTACGGAGCTATCCTGCGTGCGCAACATCCTCTGTATCGTCGGCATGGACGTCGGTTTGGAGCTGGCGTATCCGTTTATCTCCGTGGAGGAATTCGTGCTGGGCAACGGAATCCAGCGTCTTTCAAGCATTCTGGGCGATTACGACATTCGCCACCGCGAAAGCGGCGTGGAACAAACCGTGCCGAGATCCGGCTCCGCCTTTGAGGAAACGTTCTATACGGGGCGGTATTTGAGCAGCTATCTGTTTTACCTGGATGCGGATAAAATGCTGCCCTATCTCAAACAAACGACGCGGGATATTGAAAACGCGCGCGGGGAAATGCACGAAGGCAAGCGCATTATGCTCGGTATCCATCTTTGCTCCATGGTGGAGCGGCTCATCTTCGACTGTCCGCAGAAGAACAAGCCCGCCGCCAATCCGCCCGCCGATCTCATGGACGCGCTCGCTCCGCTTGCTTCGGTGTATCATATCGAGGTTCCGCAAGAAGAATATGACATGATTGAGCAGATTCTGAATTTGGTGCTGAATAAGTAGATCTAAGACAGGCTCAGAGCTTTACCCCGAATATTATGTTTGGTTGCAAAACACCGCACGGAAAACCGTGCGGTGTTTTTTGCGGAGAAACTGTTTTGGCAGGAAGAGGCAAAAAGAAACAGATTTGTTTTAAAACATAAAAACGTCCTGAATAGGGCAAAAAAGTGTTTTGGCACGAATGTTGCTATATATCAGGTGAGAAGTGTTTCCATATTACCTCCCCCAAGCCCGGAGACGGGAAGCGGACGAGGAAACCGCTTCCCGCCAACGTGGCGTAAACGCAAACCATCTTTGCTCTTTCAGTAAGCTTTAGAATTCACCGAATATTCTCAACTTTGAATCGTATCTCTTAACTTTTGTGGAGGACTTGTTTCATGTTCGAACTAGATACCGTGATCAAAAACCCAACAGGACTGCATGCTCGCCCGGCCGCGCAGCTCAGCGCGCTGTGCAAGAGCTTTCCCAATGAGATCACGTTGACCAGCAGCGAACGCAAAGCAAACCCCAAGAGTATTTTCAGCCTGCTTTCCGGCTGCTTTGTCAAGGGCGAAACCGTCCGTATTGGCGTGGAAGGCGAGAACGCGCAAGAAATTGCGGAAAAGATCGCGGCGTTTATCGAAACGCTGGAGGGGTGATATGCGTTATTACGGAGTTTCCGTCTGCGCGGGCGTCGCGCTGAACCAAAGCTTCCGGCTGGCACCGCTGCCGGAGTTTGATTATGACCTTCGCGCGGCGATGAGCCTGGAGCGTGCTAAGCAGACCTACTGGGATGCAAGCGCACAGTTGGAGAATGAGTTACGGCTTACCGTCGAACAGTCCGGCGGCACGAATGCAGAGCTGATCGAAGTACAGCTCGCCATGCTAAACGATGAATCGTTTGCAGAGCTGATCGGTTCCGGCATCGCGGCGGGATATGCGCCGGAAACCGCCGTACTACGCGCGGCAAGGAACTTTGAACAGATGCTTGCGGCGCTGGACGACGAATACATGGCTGCGCGGGCGGACGACGTTCGAGACCTTGGAATCAGACTTGCCTGCAAAATTGCGAATCTACCCTATCCGAGCCTCGCAGGATTGACGGAGGACTGCATCGTTGTTGCGCACGATCTGCTGCCCTCCATGCTGATTACGGCGGAGCTTTCCCGCATTCGCGGGATTGTGACAGAAAACGGAACCCGCACCTCCCACATCGCCATTCTGGCGGCTGGGTTGGAGATACCGTCCATCGTTGGCTGTCGGGGAGCCATGGAGATTTCGCACGGCGAGCTTATCTTTCTGGACGGCGAGCACGGAATGGTGGAAAACGAACTGCAAACCGGGTTGCTGGGAGACTACCGTAATAGAGAATTTGTTTATCACCGTGAGCGGGAGGAGTTGCTGGAATTTGCAGGAAAAGAGGCTGTCACGCGGGATGGAAAGCGCGTGCTCGTACTGGCCAACATCGTCAACCCCCTCACACTAGATAAGGTTTTAAGCTATCATGCTGACGGCGTCGGGCTGTTTCGAACCGAGTTCCTCTACATGAACCGCGCGGCACTGCCGACGGAAGAAGAACAGTTTTCCATATACTCCGCCGCGGCAAAAAAACTGGGCAGCCTGCCGCTGACAATCCGCACGATGGACATCGGCGGGGACAAGGGAGCCGAGTGCCTGCATCTGCCCAAGGAAGAAAACCCGTTTCTGGGCTACCGCGCGGTGCGCATCAGCCTCGAACGCAAGGACATCCTCCTTCCGCAGCTCAGAGCGATTCTGCGGGCGGGGGTTTACGGGGAAATCTGGGTGATGTTCCCGATGATCGCGGTGAAAAAGGAGCTTGACGGCATGATAACCGCGCTGGAGGAAGCAAAGGCGCAGTTGGACAGCGAGGGAATTCCGTTTGGTAAAAATATCCGCGTAGGCATGATGGCGGAGGTTCCGTCCGCGGTGATCATGCTCGACAAACTCGCCCGAACGGCGGAGTTTGTGAGCATCGGCAGCAACGATTTGACGCAGTACACCTACGCGGCGGACCGCATGAACCCGCATGTGAGCTATCTTAGCGATTTTCTGGATCCTGCGGTGCTGCGTATGATCAAGCGCACCATCGACGTTTCCCGGGAAAATGGAATCGACTGTTCGCTCTGCGGCGAAATGGCAGGTGATGGTTTTGGGCTCGCGGCGCTCGTGGCGCTGGGCATCCACAAGGTCAGTGTTTCTCCATCCGGCATTCTGAAAACGAAAAAGCGCCTGAGCCAATTGGATACGGCGGTTTTATGCGGAGCGGGGGAATTGATGATAAATGCGGAGGACGCAACGGAAGTCAAAATGCACCTGTTGAAAGCACTCCCGGAAGGGTACGCGCAGTTATAACGCAATCGGGTGTTCTCTTGACTGGTGTCTGTTGCTCTCTATGTTCGAAAGGAGGAGATGGGGTTCTATCGTAGCTCTTGTCACTTGTTCAAATCTTTAGATCAAAATGTATTGAAAAGGAGTGAGAGAATTGATTTTTAAAGCAATCGTAGTCGCGTTGATCGCAACGTGCTGCACTTGGTGGTTCAGCCATTCCATCACGAGAACCTGGCTCTACCCCATCTGGTCCGGTTTCCTTGTCGGCCTCGTTATGGGCAAGCCTCTGGAGGGCATGATGATCGCCGCCGCGATTAACCTTCCTTACGTTGGATTCATCACTGCCGGCGGCTCCATGCCTGGCAACCCGATGTTCGCAGGCCCGGTCGGCACCGCTCTGGCGCTGGTTTCCGGAATGGATATCGCTACCGCAACGACCATTGGCGTTATCCTCGGCAGCGTGGCGGTCCTCTCCTGGAACGCTTATATGTCCATCAACGCTCTCTGGGTGCATGCCGCGGATCGCTACCTCGCCGCGGGTAACATCAAGATGGTTCGGGTCTGCAACTATCTTCCCTCGTTCTTTGTTTCGCTGATTCTCAACGGCCTGCCCGCCCTTTTGATCGTGCTGGTCGGCAAAGCCTTTGGCGATTGGCTCACCACATTTCCGCAGTGGATTATGGATCTCTTCGCGATTGCCGGCGGTATCCTTCCCGCTCTTGGTATCGGCATGCTGCTCAACTACCTTGGCAAGAAAAAGATCATTCCGTTCTTCTTCCTCGGGTTTGCGCTGGCGAAGTTCATGGGGTTGAGCACGATGATGATCACCGCCATCGGCGCGATCGTCGCTTTCCTGCTCTACAACTTCTCCGATAACACGGCTAAGAAGGTAGGTGCGTAATTATGGCAGAACTCAAAAAGTCTGATCTCGTAAAGAACTGGCTGCTCGGTTATTCCAGCGAAACCTGCTATAACTACGAGCGTCTGCAAGGCCTTGGCAACACGAATGCGTTCGTACCGATCATCCGCGCGCTATATCCCAAAGAGAAGCAGGCGGAAGAGCTGAAGAAATACCTGATCTTCTTCAACACCGAGCCTTCTTGGATGGGCACCGTTGTGCACGGAATCACGGCCGCTATGGAAGAAAAACGCGCCAACGGCGAAAAAATCACCGCGGACGAGATCATCTCGGTTCGTTCCGCTCTGATGGGGCCCATGGCTGGTATCGGCGACGTCGTCTCCCAATCCATCTGCTTCCCGATTCTTGCGGGCGTCAGCATTCAGCTCGCTCTGGCCGGCAACTGCGCGGGCCCGATCCTGGTTGAAGTGATCTAAAAAGTGCTCATGCTCACCCTCGGTTACAACATGTACATGATGGGCTACAAGAAGGGCAAAGCCGCCATTATCGACCTGCTGCAGACCGGGCTGCTCAACCGCATCCTCGAAGCCGTCAGTATCGTTGGTTTAATGGTTGTCGGTAGCATGACCGTTGGCAACGTCAAACTCGACCTATCGTTCCTCGACTTTACCTGGACAAACGAACTCGGCGCCGTCAAGCTCAACATCCAGACCGGCGTGTTCGACTCCTTGCTGCCCGGTTTGCTGCCGCTTGGCACAGTGCTCGGCGTTTGGGGCCTGCTCAAGAAGCGCGTCAAGCCGATGACGGTCATCGTCCTCTGCTTCGGGCTCGCGCTGCTGCTCGTTGGCATCAAAGCCATCATGGGTGCGTATTAATCCATAACAGCACCGCTCCATTGCATACCAAAATGCCTGCGCGGGTGAATTGCATCCCCGCGCAGGCAAACCGGTCTGATCGTTCTGCTGATCAGACCGCAGAATTGCGTTTGAAGGAAAGGGATCCTGATGAATCAAGCGTGCATCCCGATTTTTCCCTCCATCATGTGCAGCAAGCCCTGGGAAGTTAAGGACTATCTTGCCGCATTTGAAGAGGCAGGGGTCAGCGCCGTCCATTTTGACGTGATGGACGGCCATTATGTGCCAAACATCATGCTTGGCACCAATACATTTGACGATATCCGCTCCATGACGAACCTGCCGATCGATGTACACTTGATGTGCCTTGAACCGGAGCGGTATATCTCGTATTTCAAATTCCGTGAAGGCGACTGGGTGAGCTTTCACCCTGAAGTCAGTAATCAGTCGTACCGGCTCATGCAGAACCTGCGCGAACGCGGGCTGAAAGCGGGACTCGCGCTGAGCCCGGGCGTTTCGGTCGGGTATTTGGAAGAATGCCTGAACGTTTTAGATTTTGTTTTGATCATGGCGGTCAATCCCGGCTTCGCGGGGCAGAAGATGGTGCCGGATCATCTGGATAAGATCCGCCGAGTGCGCGCAGTTACAAATAAAGCCGCGCAGAAGGTGGAAATCATCGTGGATGGCAACACTGCGCTGGAGAATGCGGAAAACATGTTTCAGGCCGGCGCAAGCGGGTTTGTAACGGGAACCTCCTCCATGATGAAAGAAGGCGCGGCGTCGTTCACGCGGCTCTACGCGGAATATTGCGGGGCCCTCACAAAGGCCAACTAAAAGAACGAAAGAGGTTCGAATATGGTAGGGATTGTCGTACTCAGCCATGGACAATTTGCCAGCGAGGCGGTCAAGAGCGCGGCCATGCGGGTCGGGCACGGAGAGCGGCTTGCCAGCGAAGGCGTTTTGGAAAGCGATACGCCGGAAACTTTTTATACGCGCGTGCACCAGAGTATCGAGCAGGTGGACGACGGTAGCGGCGTGGTTGCGCTTGTCGATCTGTTCGGCGGAACACCCAACAACACGGTCTATCAGCTCAAGCGAGAAAAGAACGTCCGCATCATTACAGGGTTCAATTTACCGATGCTGATCTATGCCATCACCGAGCGTACGGAAGCCACTTCGCAGGCGGAGCTCGTTGAAGCGCTCATGCGCGTTGGCGCTTCGGAGATCAAGGAATTCGGCAAAGCGTAACCTGGAAATTACCACTCTGGTTTCAAAATAGATTTCGCGTCAATATTTTTTATTACGGTTGAGGAGGCAACATGAAGAATCTTGAATTCACCAGGATCGACGATCGCCTGATTCACGGGCAGGTTGTCGCCGCGTGGCTACATGCCTACGGCAAGGTACAGCATATTATCGTTATCGACGACAAAACGAGGCAGGATCCTTTTATGCAGGAGATGTTCTCACTGCTCGTGCCGTCCGGCGTTACAATCGAAATCCTCAGTATTACGGAAGCGATTGAGATCTTGAAAGGCGGCCTTGCTAAACCGACCATGATCATCGTGAAGGTGCCACAGACCATTCAGACACTGATCAACGCCGGGCTGGACATCAACTTTGTCAACATCGGCGGCATGGGCATGACGCCGGGACGCAAGAAGTTTTTCCAGAACGTTTCTACCTCTCCGGAGGAGAATGAAATATTAAAGCAGCTCATTACAAAGGGCATCAAGGTGGAGATTCAAATCATCCCCGCGCAGAAAAAGGTCGATGTTGCGAGCTTGCTTAAATAGAAAGGTGAGTCAATCGATGAAAACGGCGCGTTTACATGCAATCAATGATTTTCGAACTGATGTAGTGCCGGTTCCCGTTCCGGCGAAAGAGCAGCTGCTCCTGCAGGTCGGCGCCTGCGGCATCTGCGGTTCGGATATTCCCCGCATCTTTGAGCTGGGCACGAGCAAACAAAAGTATCCTTTGACTTTGGGGCACGAGTTCGGCGGCACGATTGTCGCCGTCGGCGAGAACGCGGATGTTTCCCTGATCGGTAAGCGCGGGGCGATTTTTCCCTGCATCCCCTGCAGAAAATGCCCGCCGTGCCTCGCGGGGTCCTACGCCTTGTGCGAGGACTACGATTATCTCGGCTCGCGCAGCGACGGCGGATTTGCGGAATACTGCCTTGTTCCTTCTCAATGGCATTTCATTGAGTCGCACAACCCGGATACAACGGACGAGATGTTCGCCATGGTCGAACCATGCACGGTAGCGCAGCACGCCATCCGAAAGGGCAGTGTGACCGCGGGCCAGCGCGTGGTGATTTTTGGCGCGGGGCCGATCGGCATCATGGCGGCGCGCTGGGCGAAGATCTTCGGCGCCGCGGACGTGTTGCTCGTTGACGTTGTGGACGAAAAAGTGGAGTTCGGCAAGGCGCGCGGACAGAACGTTGTCAACAGTCTGAAGGAAAACGTTGTTGCGGCGGTGAAAGCCTTAACGGACGGGCGCGGCGCGGACGTGGTTATCGAGGGTACCGGTACCGGCGCGGCGCTGGGTCAGGCGATCGAGTGCGCGCGGACGTTCGGCACGGTCGTTCTGATGGGTAATCCCCATAAGGATACGACCATCAAGCTAAGCCAGCACAGTCAAATTCTGCGCAAGGAACTGACCTTGCAGGGAATCTGGAACTCGCATTATTCCGGTCTGCCGATCAACGAATGGCACTTCACCATGCGCATGATGGACGAAGGAACCGTGCAGGTGCTTGACCTGATTTCGCACCGCAGCGGGCTGGACGATCTGCCAAAGCTCTGCAGGGATATCTACGAGCGGAAGGTCTCCATCTGTAAGGCGCTCTACAGCGCAAACGTCAAATGAGCGTGGATTCCACGCGGTTGATTCTGCGCGAACTTGGCGAAACGCTGCCAAAGCTCGATGCGGACGAGTATGAGGCTTTCTATAACGAGTTGACAAAACCCGGACGGCGCGTTTTACTCATGGGGGTAGGCCGCGTGATGATCGCGTTGAAGGCCTGGGTCAAGCGGCTCTGTCATCTCGGCGTGGAGATCAACTACGTTGGCAGCGAAACCGAGCTGCCGCTGCACGAGGGCGATTTGCTCGTGGTGGGTTCGTCGTCGGGCGAGAGCGCACTGCCAGTCGCCATTGCCGGGATCGCAAAGCGGCTTGGTTCAACGGTCGCCTACGTGGGCTGCAGTCCGGAGAGCACGATAGCCAAACTGGCGGATGTTCGACTGATCTTGCTTGGACGCACGAAGTGTGCCGCCAAGACGGAATATCCATCTTACCAGCCGATGTCCTCGCTGTTTGAACAGCAGTTGTTTCTGCTTGGCGACGCGCTTGCTCTGGACATTATGGAGCGGCGCGGTTTATCGGAAGCGGACGTAAAAAGCCACCATGCGAATCTCGAATAGGAGGGCCGAAACGTGAAGTTTAATGAAATCAGCCCCAAACTGCTGCTCAACTTCGGCGACTACGCCGATACCTGGGTGAAACTCGTTCAGGAATATTACCAGCGCGGGGTCAGCAACGATGAAATCTACGCCGCTCTTGGGCTAAAGGAAGAGAATGCGTTGCGCTTCACCATGGAATTTGTAAGCGTACTGCTGGTCATCGCCATGCGCGCCTGGGGAACCAAGCGCTTCAATAAGGACGAAATCCGGACGCTCCTTGAAGACGCGGTGGTAGAAAAAGCCTACCGAGTAATCTTTGCCGAGGACGAGGAAACGCTTTCCGCTTGCAAGGAGTTTTACGCCGCGCGCTATCAGATGTTCAATCAGCTGGCACCTAACAACGCTAAGAGCGAAAAGATGATTCGCGCCAACCTGATCGGGTTTGCGCGGTATGTCGTTTCCCAGTGCTCCGACCGCTCTGAGGAAGAGAACGTCGCGGTAATCGAGCACCTGAGCGTGTTGCTCATCGCGGCGGCAGGGTCCTTTAAACGGTTGACGGACAATTCTACCATTGATCCAAACACGGTGTTCGGTAAGCCGAAATTCATCGTGCAAAAATAGCCGCGATTATTTCCCATTTTGACGGAAACAATCCAATAGAATTTTGTCGGCCTGTCCCGGTCTTGGCTTCGTGCGCCTTCAGGTGGCAGTCAGATTGGAAGGAGAGAACCATTTGGAAGATCAAAACAAACCCGGTTACGATGCTTCCTACGCAAGGTACATTGACCATACCGTGCTGAAGTGCGCAACAACGCGGGACACGGTCAAACGGTTTTGCGAGGAAGCCAAGCAGTATCACTTTGCGAGCATCTGCGTAAACCCGTGCCACGTGAGGTTCGTTCACGATCAGCTCGAAGGCAGCGGAGTTGCCACCTGCTGTATGATCGGCTTTCCGCTGGGGTGACGACCACGCTGGTCAAGACGTTCGAGACGATTGAAGCGGTCAAAAACGGCGCGGACGAGGTCGATATGGTCATCAACATCGGTGCGATCAAGGACCGCAGGCTCGACGAGGTGCTGGAGGATATCGAGACCGTTGTGAAAGCGGCGCATCCAAAGGCGCTGGTCAAGGTCATTTGGGAAACGGGCGACCTGACCTACGAAGAAAAGGTGCTGGGCTGCGAACTCGCGGTCAAGGCTGGGGCTGATTTTGTAAAGACGTCCAGCGGGTTCGGCACAGGCGGCGCAACGGAGGAAGACGTCGCGCTGATGAAGCGCACGGTAGGCGATCGCGCGATAATCAAGGCTTCAACCGGCATCAATTGCAGAGTGGACGCGGACAGAATGATCCGCGCGGGCGCGGTTCGCCTTGGCACGAGCAAGGGGATACGGATCGTAACGGGAGGGTAATCCCGTTTGCGTGAAAGGAGCGGAAGTTATGAGTTTGAGCAGTGATAGACTGACGGGCAAGGTCTGCGTCGTAACCGGCGCGGCAAAAAGCATTGGCTTTGGAATCGCAGAAAAGTTTGCCGAGCAGGGCGCAAAAACCGTTTTGCTCGATATCGACCCCGCCGTCAGGGAGAGCGCAAAGACGCTTTCAGACGCAGGCTATCCCGTCTGGGGGTACGCTATCGATATTACAAAGCGCGAAGAAGTCCTTTGCCTCTTTGAAAAGATCGTCGCTGACTGCGGCAGCATTTACTGCCTTTGTAACGTGGCGGGCATCGTAGATCAACGCCCGTTTCTGGAGTATACCGAGGAAGGGTTCGACCGCGTTTTCCGCGTGAATGTCAACGGTACAGCGTGGTGCTGTCAGGGCGCGCTGCCTTCGATGATTGTTGGCAAGCAGGGCGGCAGAATCATCAATTTCTCCTCCAAGTCCGGTAAGACTGGTTCGGCCCTGATGGCGCCGTACAGCTCTGCAAAAGGTGCTGTCATCGCGTTGACGCAGGCGCTCGCGTTTGAGTATGCCGCAGAAAAAATCAACGTCAACTGCATTTGCCCGGGCATTACGGACGCAACCGGCGTTTGGGCGAACGTTTCCGACGGGTATATCCACAACCTCAACCTGTCGCGCGAGGAAGTCGTAAAAAAATTCACGGCAAAGATTCCGCTCGGTCGACTGACGACCATTGAGGACGTGGTAGGGTACGTTTTCTACCTCGTTGCGGAAGGGGATTATATTACGGGTCAGGCCATCAATATTACCGGCGGGCGTGAGATGCACTGAAATAGATTACATTATCCTGCAGTTTACTAGCCCAGATCAAGCTTCGCATGAACCAGATTCGGCCAGCTCAATGGAAAATATTGCATGAAGCGAAAAAGTATTCGAATGCTTTTTATGCTCACTTATACCGTTTAATACTTTTTACGTGAAACCCGAAAATATGGCCTTAAGCACACCCCTAACGGGTGTGCCTTTTTATGTTCTGCAGCAATTTGAAATGGCGGGCCCTGCGGTCTTAGCCCGTACTGTCAAAGGGGAGCAGACGGATTCTTCGCGTATCGCGTGTTGGATTGGGAGTTGACCTTGCTGGCTTTTTTAACGAGCAATGGATATGGCACGAAATACGATTTTTGAATACTCCAAAACCGTTTTACTCTATTGACATTTAGAACCATGTGGTGTTATATTAAACGCACAGAGTTAATAGAGAACATCGTTCTACAATAGAGAACAATAGCAACAGATAGAAGACACAAATTCAATTGAGTCACGCGATATTTACTTACATCTCTTTCAGAAACACAGAACGGAACCATTATATACAAAAGCATAGAATATGAACGGAGAGAAGATATGGATATTCAAGAAGATTTAAAAGTAAAATCACTTGCTAAGGCCATGCGCATTTTAGAATGCTTCTCTGTTGATGAGCCGGAATTAGGGATCTCTAGAATCGCTGAGATGCTTGAGCTAAATAAAAGCAATGTACATAACATTGTTACAACGCTCATGCAGATGGGATATATCGAACAAAAAGAGAGCGGCAAGTATTGTCTGGGACTAAAAATGCTGCAATATTCATTTATTGTAAACGAGCATCTTGGGTATCCAAGAGCCGTGTACGACGTATTGCAGGATATCAGCTGGCGTTGCGGTGAGATCGTGTATTTCGGAATTCCATATCGTGACCAGGTGTTATACCTCTACGTCATCCATCCCAGAGCGCGGCTGACGGTTATGCCTTATCGAGAAATCCTCGGTGAAACCGCACCAATGTATTGCACCGGCATCGGCAAGGCGATGCTCGCGGCGTTTCCGGAGGACGAGTGGCCGGAGCGAATCACAAAGGAACGCAAACCGTTCACGCCGCAGACTGTTACGGACTACGGCGAAATCATTACCGACCTGCAGGTCTGCAAGGAGCGTGGATACGCGATTGACGACGGCGGCCGCGAACCCGGGCTGCGCTGCGTTGGCGTACCGGTCTACAACTCGCATGGGAAGCTGATTGCGGGAACCAGCATATCGGGCCCGATGGCAAACTTCACGGAGAAAAAGATACAGGAATTTGCGGGGATTCTTCAGGACGCGGCGTTCCGAATGCGGGAGCGTCTGTACTAAACCGCAAGAAGAAAAATAACCGAAATCCAGATTGCGAAAAGAAACGAAAACAGGACCGCTTCCGCCGGAAAACGGCCAATGTGCGGTCATACTTGGAGGCAACCTACCATGAAGCAATTATCCGATACAATCAGCAACCTTCCGGAATCCGGCATTCGAAAACTGCAGGAGGCCGCCCGTTATATTCCGGGGGCATTCCGTTTGGAAACAGGCGAACCGAGCTTCAAAACCCCGAAGCATATCTGCGACGCGGCGTATCAGGCAATGCTGGATGGCATGACAAAATACACGGCCGTTCCAGGCATCAAATCCGTTCGCGAAGCGATTGCAGAGGATTTTACCCGGAAACTGGGATGCAAAGTGGAATATGAACAGGTCGTCATCACCGCCGGTGCGGTAATGGCGATTGAAGCAACACTGCGGTCAATCTGCAACCCCGGAGACGAGGTTCTGGTGCCGGATCCGAGCTGGCCGGTCTATACCATGTGCGTCATGGCCAACCACCTCGTGCCAAAGCACTATGTCATGCGGGCAGAAAATGCGTTTGAACCGACCCGCGAAGATCTGGAACGTTGTATCACCGATAAAACGAAGGCGATTATGGTCAATACACCGGGCAACCCGACCGGTGGTGTGTTCAGCCGTGCAACGGTGGAAATGATCATGGAGCTCGCGGTGAAATACGATCTCTACGTGATTGCGGATGAAATTTATGATTTTTTGATATACGAAGGCGAACACACCTCTTTTTACCCGCTCGATCGGGACGGACGCGTAATCCTCATCTCCGGCGCATCCAAGAAATACGCTATGACCGGCTGGCGTATCGGGTATCTAATTGCAAGCCCGAAGATCGTTGCGTTGGTCAATCAGGTGATGGTCATGCTGATTGGCAACGCTGTCTCCTTTGCACAGTTAGCGACCGAAGCGGCGATTCGAGGTCCGCAGGATTTTGTGGCGCAGAGCTCGCTCGAGTACCGCGCGCGCAGGGACGCGGCGATTGATCTGCTGCAGAAGGCGAACATTCCCGTCGTGACTCCGAGGGGCGCTTTCTATATTATGCTGGATATCTCGTCCTGCCATATGGATTCGCTGGACTTTGCGTTGAGATTGTTGGATGAGGAAAAGGTTGCCGTCGCGCCCGGCGGAACCTTTGGAAAATCCGCCGAACAGATGGTGCGCATTTCCTATGGAACACCGATGGAACCGCTTTGCGAGGGCGTGGAGCGCATGTGCCGCTTCATCAACCGTCATTCAAACGTGTAGGTGCGCTTGGCCGAACCGATTTTCCCTTTAGACCAGAGTTTTCTTAACACTTCTTTCAAGGTTTGACTCATACCAAATACCTCCTTTGAGTCGACCGCCCCGTCGGCACTGCGCTGCGAACGCCATCGCATATCGAAGTTCGCAGCGCGGACGCCGCGGCCCCGAAGAAATCCCATCAAGACCGCGTTGCATACGGTTTCAACCAGTCGGCGTTTCAATCGCCTTTCATTCTCACCGCCGGCGCATCGAATTTTCAAAGCACTTCAACCGTATTCCTGGCAGGCAGTGTTGGTACCGGACGCTGTTTGCTTTGAATAATATCAATTTATTATGGGAGGACAGCATCATGAAGAAGATCAAGATCATCGCGTCATTGCTAATTCTTGCAATGACTGCCACACTCCTCGCGGGCTGCACGAGTGCCACAACCGCCACGGCAACAACGCAGACGCAGACTTCGTACGCTCGAATTCTGGAAAGAGGTTACATGACGGTTGGTATTGACCCAACCATCGAGAACATCTGCTTCACGGACGCGGGCTCCGATGAGCCGACCGGCTTTATTCCGGATTTGGTCAACGGGTTTGCCGAGCAGCTTGGCGTGACGGTCAAGTGGGAAATCCTTGAGTGGTCCGCCATGCTGACTGCGGTCAACACGGGCAAGGTCGACTTCATTGCGGCGAACATGAACATGCGCCTCGACCGCGAAGCGGAAATCGACTTCTCCAATCCATGGCTCGTAGACTCCGCTAAAGCTTGCGTTGCGAAGGACTCGGCCTACCAGTCCTTTGAAGACCTGCAAGCGCCAGGAACGAAATTTGGTATCGCCGCCGGTTCGGTCTATGAAAAGATCATCGCCGAAAAATTCCCGCAGGCGGAAATCGTTGTTCTGCCGCTTGGTACCTGGCAGGAATCCCTGGCCAGCGGCGTGATCGACTGCGCTTATGACGACAGTATCGTGTTTGCCGGACCGCTGACGGAAAACTCGAACCTGCGCATTCTGCCGGACATCGGCGATTCCTATCTCTACGGTTTTGCGTTTGCCAACGGCGACAGCACGGTGGACGTGTTCAACCTTTACATGACCAAGCTCAAGGCGTTTGGAAGCTATACCACCATGTATGAAAAGTGGATGGGCTTCGAATGGAACCCGATCGACGGGCTGGCATACTAAAAACTGCAAGAAAAAGTCCATCGACAAGGTGCCGGCGAGTGGTTTCGCACCGCTCGCCGGCGCAATCAGGGAGGTATGCGTATGACGTTTAGCTGGAGCATTCTGGTGCAATACTGGCCGCGGTTTCTGAGTGGAACACTTATAACCATGAAGTATGCCGCAATCGCCATTGTATTCGCTATTCTATGGGGCGTATTAATCGGTTCCATCACGTTTCGAAACCCAAAGGTGTTCGGCCCGATCATGAAAGGGTATGTGACGTTTTTTCGGGAAACTCCGCTTCTCGTTCAGATGTATTTCCTCTTCTATGGCGTTTCCCGCTATGTGAAGGTCTCCGCGGGGCTCATGGGTGTGGTCGCGCTCGTGCTCAACGACGGCGCATTTATCGCCGAGATCATTCGCGGCGGACTGCAGAGCATCGACAAAGGGCAGAGCGAGGCCGCGTATTCGCTCGGATTTTCAAAGTTTCAGACAATGATTTACTTTCTCCTGCCGCAGGCATGGAAAAAGGTTGTGGATTCCGTTATCAACATGCTCTCGATCATCATCAAGGACACTTCGTTTTTGATGTGGATCACCATTTGGGAGCTGACGTACGAATGTAACCAGGTCAACACCTATTCTTATAACCCGACGACGGCCTATCTGGTCGGTGCGGCCATCTACTTTGCGCTGTTTCTGCTGGTGCAGGGTGTGCGCAAACTGGCGACGAAGAACGACAAACGCGAGGGGGTGCGCACGATATGACGATGCTCGACCGGTATGCGATTTTTGTTCAAACTCTGCTGCAAAGAGGACTGCCGATGACGCTGAAGCTGATTGGCGCGTCGCTGTTGTTTGCGATTCTCATCGGCGTAGTTTTCGGAATCATCCGCAGTTTTAAACTCCCGGTCATTGATAAAATCCTCGGATTTTACGCGATGGTCTGCCGCGGAATTCCAACGATCATCTTCCTCCTGTTCTTTTATGCCTATTTTACAAGAGGAACGCAGTTCTGGATTGCGGTGCTCGCGATTTCGCTTGTTGAAGGCGCATATATGATGGAAATCGTCAAAGGAGGACTGCTCTCGATCGATCGGGGACAGTGGGAGGCGGCTCGTTCCATGTCCCTGCCGCTTTCGGTGACGATTGTCAATATCATTTTGCCGCAGGTGCTGCTTGTTACCATACCTGCTTTGATGGGGCAAATTGTTATGTTAGTAAAAGGCACCGCCGTTGCGGCGACGATCGGCTGTATGGACGTGGTGCGCCGCGCGCAGCTGCTTCTGCCGAAGTACTCTTATCCGCTTGAAATTTATGCGTATGTGTTGATTATTTTCTTTGTCATGTGTCATTTTCTAACGTGGCTGGGCAAGAAACTGGAAAAAACCGTTGTGGAAAGGATTATGGGTGAGGTCAATGTCTGAGGGCTTGGGTCAAAGAGATACCATATTGTCAATGAGAAACATCTCCAAGAAATTTGGCGATCTTGTCGTGCTGGACGACGTGAGCCTTGAGGTATACGAACACGACGTTATCGTGCTGTGCGGGCCGAGCGGTGGCGGAAAAAGCACGCTGCTTCGCACAATCAACGGTTTGGAAAATATCAATAGCGGTGAAATCTTTTATCGCGGAACAAAGGTGGATCATAAAAACATCAGTTCAATCCGTAAGCACATTGGCATGGTTTTTCAACAGTTCAATCTGTTCAACAACCTCTCCGTGCGTGATAACCTGATGATTGCGCCAATAAAGACGCAGCACAAGAACAAGGATGAGATGCTGAAAAAAGCAATGGAAGAACTGGAGATTTTCGGAATTGCGGATAAGATTGACGCATACCCGCATCAACTCTCCGGCGGACAGAAGCAAAGGGTTGCTATCGTTCGTTCACTGATGATGGAGCCAGATCTGATGCTCTTTGACGAGCCGACAAGCGCACTTGACCCGGAGATGATCCGTGAAGTGCTGGATTCCATGCGCCGGCTTTCCGAAATGGGGATGACGATGATCATCGTGACCCATGAGATGGGGTTTGCAAAAGAAGTTGCTTCGCGCGTATGTTTTTTGGAGAACGCAAAGATTCGTGTAAACACCGATACCAAGTCCTTTTTTGAAAATTCGGAGGACGGACGCCTGAATCAGTTTTTATCGGTTATTCTGCATCACTGAGGCGTTTTTACCATGTATGACGAACTGCTGCGAACGGCCTGGGTCGAAATCGACCACGAACGATTAATCGGGAATATACAAGCAGTACAAAGGCGCATTGGTTCAAGCCGGATCATCGGCGTTGTCAAGGGCAACGCATATGGTCACGGCGCGGTGATCATCAGTCTGGCATATCTGGAATGCGGCGTGGATCTGCTCGGGGTTGCGACGCTAGCGGAGGCAAAACAGCTCAGGGACGCCGGTATTGCGTGCGGAATCGTCATGCTTGGGCTGATTCCGGAGGAATACGCGGACATAGCGGTTGATCTCGGCGTGTCGCCGCTTGTATCAAGCTATGCGTTTGCCAAGGCGGTTTCGAAAAAAGCGGTCAGAGCTGGCGTAACGGTCGACCTGTATCTCGCGGTTGATACCGGCATGGGGCGCATCGGCTATCTGCCGAGCGAAACGTCCGTGCCGGAGATCAAACAAATCGCAGACTTACCAAATGTCGTTCTGACCGGGTATTTTTCTCACTTCTCCTCCGCGGACCTGCCGGACCTTGCGTACACGTTTTTTCAGAAGGAGCGGTTCGACCGCTTTTATCAAATGCTGGCGGACGCGGGCATTCAAATCCCGATTCGAACGATCGCCAACAGTCCGTCGATCTATCGGCTGCCTGAAGTGTTTTATGAGGCCGTCCGTCCCGGCACGGTGATCTGGGGGTGTTACCCGGCTTGCGTGACGGATCATGAGACGGTGCGCGTCCGTCCGATCCTTTCGGTTAAGGCGAAGGTGATTTTTATCAAAACAGTACTGCAGGGCACGGCGATCAGCTACGGGCGAAAATTCGTTACTGCACGGGAGAGTCGGATCGCGACGTTGCCGCTTGGCTACGTGGACGGTTACACGCGCGCGTTCCTCGGTAAGGGCAGGGTATTGATTCACGGGGAATTCGCGTCCGTGCTTGGTACGATCTGCATGGATCAGGTTATGGTCGACGTAACGGATATTCCGAACGTGCAAATCGGCGACGAGGCCGTTTTTCTTGGCGCACAGGGCGAAAAGGAAATTCCGGTGGAAGAGCTGGAACAGAAGAGCGGTCTATGCTCCGGCGAGCTGTTTTACGGATTTTCCTGTCGTCTCCCGATTCAACTAGTCAACAAGAAGAAAGACTGAATTATATATTTAGATTCAGTGGACTCTTTATATTGCTTATCCAGACAATGGGACAGATTCGAATAAATGTGCAGATATGGAGATTGCGAACATGACCAACTCAATTCCAAACGGCGTTTGGCCGACGATGATCACCCCCTATACTGATTCGAACCGACCGGATTTTCGCGCGATAGCCGCAATGTGCGACTGGTATATCGCGCGCGGGTGTAACGGCATTTTTGCCGTTTGTCAGTCGAGCGAGATGCATTACCTGTCCGAGCGGGAAAAGGAGGAGATAGGCCGTTGCGTCGTAGAAAGCTGTGCGGGCAGAATTCCGGTCGTTGCGTCTGGCCATACCTCGCCGAATATGGATGAACAGATGCGCGGCATCGAAACGATGATGAGAACAGGCGCCAACGCATATGTGCTCGTGAGCAATACGCTTGACCCCCAAAGGCTTGGCGAAGCCGCGTTGGAAGAGAATATTCAGGCGATCTTCCAAGCGTTTCCGCAGGTCGCATTTGGCATCTACGAGTGTCCGCATCCGTACAAGCGGTTGTTGAGCACGGATTTTATCAAGCGTTATGCGGCGGGCGGTCAGCTCGTATTTGTCAAGGACACCTGCTGCGATAAGGATCGCATTCGCGAACGGCTGGAAGCCTCCAAAGGCACCCCAATGAAACTGTTTAACGCCAACGCTGCGACGCTTTACGACAGTCTTGTTAACGGCGCGGCGGGATATAGCGGCATTATGGCGAACTATCATCCGGAGCTCTACAGCTGGCTGATTACGAATCTTGAAAGCGATCCAGAAAAGGCGAAACTTCTGGCGGATGTGCTCGTGGTTGCTGCAATGATCGAGATGCGGGTTTACCCGGTGAGCGCGAAATATCATATGAACCTGATCGGGCTTCCGATGGAACTGATTACGCGCAGCGCCGACGCGCGAAAGCTCGACCAGAACGCGCGTATGGAAACGGAGAGTCTTCTAGCGTTGGAGTACAAGCTGCAAAAAATGCTTGGGATTACCGTTTCAAGCGCTGTGTAAGAATGCGCATTTCTTTGATGCAGATTGAGGTAAGATCAGAATGAATGCATACATAGCACAGGTGCTGAATGAGATTCGAAAGAAAAACGCAACCGAACCGGAGTTTCTGCAGACCGTGGAAGAGGTGTATTCCTCGTTGGAAGCGGTGGTGAATAAGCATCCGGAGTACGAAAAGGCCAGCCTGCTGGAACGCATGGCGGAGCCGGAGCGGTCGATTTCGTTTCGTGTGAGCTGGATGGACGACGCAGGTCGCGTGCAGGTCAACCGCGGCTATCGCGTGCAGTTCAACGGCGCAATCGGGCCGTATAAGGGCGGTTTGCGGTTCCATCCTTCGGTGAACCTCTCGATCATGAAGTTTGTGGGGTTCGAGCAGACGTTTAAGAACAGCCTGACCAGCCTGCCGATCGGCGGTGGAAAAGGCGGCAGCGACTTTGATCCTCGCGGCAAATCGGACGGCGAAGTCATGCGCTTCTGCCAGGCGTTTATGACGGAACTCTACCGCCACATTGGGCCCGACGTGGACGTCCCCGCGGGCGACATCGGCGTTGGCGGACGCGAAATCGGCTATCTCTACGGCCAGTACCGCCGGATCAAGGGCGCGTTTGAAAACGGCGTGCTCACAGGCAAGGGCTTGAGCTTTGGCGGCAGCCTGATCCGTCCCGAGGCAACCGGCTTTGGTGCGGTGTATTACGCCAACGAGGTCTTTGCACACGAGGGCGATTCGATCAAGGGCAAGACCTTCGCGCTCTCCGGCTTTGGTAACGTGACGTGGGGCGTAGCGAGAAAGCTCGAGGAGCTCGGCGCGGTCGCGATTACGCTCTCTGGCCCGGACGGCTATATCTACGATCCAAAGGGTGTCACCG